>NZ_JCBATA010000050.1:0-58886 GCF_059816245.1 Frankia sp. RB5 | reverse complement strand
GGACAGGTCAGCCACAAACCCAGATCATCCACGCCCCACAGCCACGATCAAGCAACAACCACAACGTGTCACCCCAACACAAACGCCCAGCTCAGCGGACCGCTGTCACTCACCCGTGAATGGACACCTCGCGTCGGGTGACGCGTGCGCACCGCCAGCAGGCGGAGCGGGGTGTTCCGGTGGGCAGTACCCGTCCGTTCGGGTGGAAGGTCGACAAGCGGACGTTGGAACCCGCCGAAGCGGAAGCAATCCGCATCGCGGTTCGCCGGGTCACCCAGGGCGTGCCGATCCCGGCACTGGTACGGGAGTGGAACGACGCCGGTCTACGCGGCACCCTGGGGGCCCGCTGGCAGAAGACGACCATGATTCAGATGCTGCGCAACCCGCGTCTGTGTGGTCTGCGTGGCCGCAGGGTTCAGGCCCCGAACGGGCGGGGGCAGGTGGCCGAGCGGATGGAGGTGGTGACCCGCCGGGTACGGAAGGACGGGCAGGTCAGCGTCGAGCAGGTCGTCGGCCAGTGGGAGCCGATCGTCAGCGTCGAGGAGTGGGAGGCGATGATCGCCGTGATCGGTGATCGCACGATCGCCAGCCGAGGGAACAACGCCCGCAAATACCTGCTGACCTCCATCGCGAAGTGCGGGTTGTGCGGACACAGCATGGTCTGTAAGCCACCGTCGGGCACCCGCAGGACTCACACTTATAGCTGCCCCAGCTCGGCTCAGGGTGGATGCGGGAAGATCGGTCGGAACGGTCCGGCCACGGAGGAGTTCGTGTTGGCCGCCGTGTTCGCGAAGGTGGCGATGGAGACCGCGCAGGCCACCGCCGAGATAGGCCCGTGGGCGCGTCAGGGCGAGTTGGACGACGTGCAGCGCACGATCGCCGAGACGAACGCCGCGTGGACCGCACGGCCGCGCCTGATCGGCCCACAGGACTACTTTCCCGTGATCGCCGAGCTACGCGAACAGGAACAGGACCTGGTGGCGGACCGTAACGCCTACCAGGTGAAGGCCGCCAAGGCGCACTCTCGCCCGGCCGACATCGAAGCTGAGTGGGAGAGCTACACGTTGCCGCATCAGCGCGCGATCCTCGCCGAGCACCTTCACGCCGTCGTTGTCTACCCGGCCGGGAAGGGCCGCCGAGCGTTCAACCCCGACCTGTTGGAGCTTGTCTGGCGCGAGTAGCCACCGTCGCCGGGCAGCACCAGGCCGAGAAGCGCCGCCACCCGACGGCGTTTCTCCGCCGACCACGCCGGAGCGTTCACCGCCTGAGCCCGCCCCCACGCCACCGCCTCCGCCGACAACCGCCCACCACCCGACGAACGCGCTTCCTCGGGCACCGCCCCCGGCCGGGACACCGGCGGAGGGACCGGGGTGGCCCGCCCGCCCACCCCCACCGCGGCGGGCACCGTGTCCGGCCCGGTGGACGAGCCCGGCACCGCGGACGAGCCCGGCACCGCGGAACCTTCGGTACTCGTCACGGCGACCGGCAGCCCCGCAGGCGCACAGCCGCCCGCGTCGACGGGCGCGGGGTCGGGTGGCGTCTCGTCGGGTTCGTCGTCGAAGGGAAGGAACCGTTCACCGGCCATCCCCGACCCGCCGGGGGCACCGGTCGTCGGGCGACGTCGTGTGCGCATCAGGCCCACACCGCGTCCGGGATCGGTGAGCCCGTCAGCGGCGATCGGCGGACGGGTTCGGGTGTTCGGCGACAGCCACGACGCGGCATGGAAAGCCCCCAGGGTCAGAGGGGAGAACCGGGAAACCGGAATGTTTCCCGCCCCATCTACCCTGACGCCAATTTCCTTTCTCGTAAAGCGACTGGAGCCGTTGATTTCACGGGTTTGACGCGGAGTGGAGACGGACTGGAATCGGAGCCGAGCCGGGGTATTCCACCCGGAGTAGACCCGGAGTACAGCCGGAGTACAGCCGTAGTGCACCGGGAGCCGAATCGGATTCGGGTGGAGTCGGAGCAGAGCCGGAGTCCACTCGGAGCCGACCTTGCACCGGGGGGTGCGGCCCGGACGCAGCGAGGCCCCGGACCGCAGCCGGGGGGTGCGCTGCGGTCCGGGGCCTGTGACGGTGGCCGGAGCGGATCGGCCACCGCGGGGAGACACACCCCGCCCTGTGCGGCCAGGGGAAGGGCCGGGGTGTGTCTCCCGGGGATGCGGCGGGAAGGCGTGGTCCTGTCCCGCCGCGTGCATCAGATCGCCGTCACCGCCCCGACGGTGGTTCCTGCCCGTCCACCGGGCGGAACCGTGCCGCCTGCCTGGTGAACGAGGCGACGTCGACGGTCAGGCCGGGAAGCTCCAACCGGGCCGTGGCCAAGGCCGCGTGCAACGACGGGTCGTGCAGCGCGTGGGCCATCACGTATACCGCCGGGTCGGTCAGCGGATGCGCCCGGTTCACCGCCGCCGCCCCTGCCAACAGGCCGAGCGTGCGGGCCACCACGTCGCCGATCACCTCCCGGTCGACGTCGGGCAGCTCGGTAGCGATGCGCGCGGCCAGCACCAGGCCGAGACGTTCCACGAACGACGCCGCCGCGTCCTCGGAGCCGACACCGCGCCGTCGCCGTGACGCCCCGCCGCCCGGGTCGGGCCGTCGTCGTCTCACCGGACCGGGTCCCCGTCCGGCACGGGCAGGCACAGCATCGGTGCCACCACCCACCGGCCCCGGCAGTGCTCTTCGGCGTGGGCGTGCGCCGCCGTCGCCGACGTGAACGGGCCGATCATCCCCGTCACCGTCCGGACGGCATCGACCATCGCGATACCCCACACCATCGACCCCACCGGCACACCACCAGCCGGAGCGCCGGCCTTGACCCGCGCCGCCAGCCCGCCCGCAGCCACCGACGCACACCGCGTCCGCGACACCGTCACCGCCATCACATGACCTGCCTTTCGCACGGTCAGGGGCCTGCCCGCCCACCCGTGGCGCTCACCGAACGGCAGGCGGCCAGGCCGATCAGGGGTCAGGCCGCCGCCTGCTCCACCGGGCTCTTGCGCATCTCGCCCGCCAGCAGCGCCGTCACGGCCCCGTGTACCTCGGAGATGCGCCGGACCTGGTCGGTGTCGAGGTCGCGCAGGCCGTTCACCCGGTGGCGCACCCAGGTGCGACCCAGGTCCAACGCCTGGTACGACCAGCCGACCAGCAGCTTGTCGACCACGTCCAGCTCCGCCGTACCCGGCAGCTTCTCCGCGAACATCACCCGGTGAATCCGCGCCACCGAACCCGCCATCCGCGCCATCAATAGATCCGCGTCCGCCGTGTACACCGTGCACGAGTCCACCAGCCCCGGCATCTGCTCCGGACGCAGCCCCACCCGAGGCGCGGCGTGCAACTCCCGAGCGAACAACTGACCCGACGGCACCAGCCCGAACGCCGCCGCCGACAACCGATCCACCATCACCATCACTCCGATCCACAGAACGTAGGAGGCTGCCCTACCCGCGGGTTTCTTCGCAGGGGGAACCGCGCGTCATCCGGGCTCTGGAGCGCACCGGGCGCGCCTGCGGGCCCGCGGGTAGGACAGGACCTCGGCCCCGAGCGTCCGCCCCAGGGCCACACGGCAAGCGTGACCCGAAAATCCCCGTTCGGCCACGGCCCTGTCACGGACCGTAAACGCAGTGGGGGTCGTGACCTAACACTTTCCGCACCCGCCCGTGACCCTCTTCGCCAGGGAGGGTCAGGAAAGAGTCAGGGCCTTTCCGCCCGCGGACCACTCCCGATCCCTCGGAAACCTGTCACCGGCTCGTTACGCTTTCCCCAACCCCTTGTGTGCCCACCAGCGGAGAAGCGATGCCCACCACCGTGCGGTCCCGATCCACCACCGCCGAACAGGAACGCGCCGCCACACTGCGCGCACGCCACCCCGGATGGGACCCGCAGCGCCTGCGCGACGCCCGCGACGCTCTCGGCTGGAGCCGCGCCACCCTCACCCGCAAAATCCGCACCATCCGCAGCATCGACGTGCCGTTCACCCCGCCGATCGCGAACGAACAGACCATCCGCCGCCACGAACGCGGATGGGCCTTCCCCGGCGAGGACTGGCAAGCCGCCTACACCCACACCATGGGCCTCAACCGCGTTGACCTGGGCTTCTGCACCCGTGAGGCCAACGGTGCCGTGACCGTCACACACCGTGTCTTGCTCTCCGGTCCGCCAGCCACAGACGATGAGTGGGTCCGCAAGCTCTGGGCCACCCACGGACTGAGCGACGCGTGGGAGGAGGTGACGAGCATCGATCGCCGCGAGTTCACCGCTCTTACGGGCCTCACGCTCCTCGACGCGGCCCGGGAATGGCTCGTGGCCGACCCCGCCCGCATCGCCGCCACCCTGTCCGGACGCCGCGCCGACGCCGCCGTCATCGCCGACCTCACCACCACCATGGACGCCCTACGCCGCCTGGACGACAAACTCGGCGGACAGGCTGTCAACGGCATGATCCTCGAACAGCTCCGGCTTGTCGTCCGCGTCCTACGCAACGCCAGCTACACCCAATCCGACGGCCAGGCCCTCCACGGCATCGCCGCCGAACTCGCCCGCATGGCCGGATGGACCGCCCAGGACAGCGGCGACCACACCACCGCCCAACGCCTCTACCTCACCGGGCTACGCGCCGCGCACGATGCCGACAACCCCGGCATCGCTGCCAACATCCTCCGGTGCATGGCCGCGCAAGCCTGCGACCTCGACGACGCCCCCACCGCCGTCGAACTCCTACGCTCCGCACGCGCCGGAACACGCGGCCGACTCACCCCGACCGAGAACGCCGTCATCGCCGGACAACTCGCCGTCGCCCACGGACAGGCCGGCAACCGCGACGCCACCCGAGCCGCCGCTGACGAAGCCCACACCTACATCGACCACGCCCGCCCCGACGGAGCACCGCCCTACGTCTACTGGGCATCCGCCCACACCATCGCCTACTACACCGGAACCGCGATGATCTCCGCCGGCAGCCCCGACGCCGCCGTCTCCTACCTGCAACCCGCCACCGACAACATCGCCCACGACATGCCCCGCGACCTCGTCTTCTTCCGCTCCAAGCTCGCCGTCGCCCACGCCCGAGCCGGCGCGCCCGAAACCGCGCTCACCATCGCGCACCAGACCATCGACGACGCCGCGCCCTTCAGCTCGGCCCGCACCCACGACTACATCGCCGAAGCCTGCCGAGAGATCCGCGCCACCCGCCACCCCGGAGCCGACGACCTCACCGAACACGCCCGCACGATCATCGGCGCTCCAAGCCCCTGACGAGGGCAAAGTGCTGTCGCAGACTTTCTGTACCTGTTCAAGGGCGGCCCTTCGGGCCGCCGGTGGGCGGTGCCGCACGCGCCGCGCCGCCACACGCGCCACGCCCGCGGACCTCGCCGCACACGGCGGGGCCCCGGCCTCCCGTTGGTCGGCCACCCCGCCGGAGCGTCGGCCCCGCGGGAGTGTCGGGAGTGTCGACGCGTCGGAGCGTCACAGCCCACCCAGCGCCAGGAACATCCGGGAAACCGAGCGCACCGCGACAGCGGATCCAGCGGGTTGGACACCGGTCACAGCCCGAAAAGTCGCATTGGTCGCTGCCAGTAGGTTTCCCCCTTTCCCGCTGGCGCAGAATCGTTTAACGGACCGGCGGCCACGTCAAGGGCGCTACGCGTCGCTACGCGATCATCCTTCGGATGACCCTTGACCCACCCACCACTCCGCTAAAGCCAAGCGCCGTCGGGAAAGGACGAAAAAATGGAGGGGCCGACAAGACCCGAGGCTCTCTCCTTGCGTTCGGCGCCCCCGAACCAGCCGGACCGCCCCTGCCGACTCGAGTTCCGGGCCGTCCGCGCCGCCGAACCAGCCGGACCGCTCCCGCCGACTCGAGTTCCGGGCCGTCCGCGCCCCCGAAGCCCGCGCACGGGTATCCTTGCAGCTCAGAGCAGTGCCGACGCAGGCCGCGCCGCCCATACGACGAGCACGGCCAATCGTTTCGTTCCATAGTTTCGTTGCAGGGGTTTCGTTAATGCTGCGACGAAACGGAACTGTCGAGACGTTACCGTCGTTGATCAACCTCGAGTTTGCCCCCGCTTCCGAGCCGTCCGACCGCATGAGCGCGCCGCGCCCAGCGAGGACCGCCCCTCCACTCGAGCGACCGCGCCGCAGAGCGCGAACTCACCCCGGCAGGCGACATCACGGACGACCGCGGACACCTCGGCAAGACGGCCGCCGGACCCTCGCGCCAGGAGGTGCCGCGCGTGACTCGGCCGCCAGCCACTCACCGAGCACAGGGACCGGTCACGACACGCCCCGCCAGCCTGGCGGCACCCACGCGCACCGCACCCAACGCCAACCGCAGCTCCCGGCCCAGCCGACCCGAAGCCCCGCCCCACACGAGAAGGGCCACCGACGCCAGGTGCGTCCGACGCTTCGCCCACACCCCGCCGCCGACCACCGGTATCGCGGATGTGGCGTGCCTCACCCGGTGTCGAGAAACCGCAGGTAGAAGGGATGTAGATCTTTAGGGGGAATAGGCAACTTCGCGAATCCTGTGCTTGGAAGCGAGGCCGGACAGGTCCTCGATGCTGGCCAGGAACGTCATCCGCCGGTTGGCCCGCTGGCCGGCGAGCTCGTCCAGACGGCCGGGCTCGTCCAGACTGCCGGGGTCGTCGGTGCCGTGCTCGGGTGCCGTGGCGGTGAGCTCGGCGCGGTAGCGCCGGGCGAGGAACTGGTGGACCTGGTCGCGGGTGAAGGATTCCAGGCGGGCCAGACGGTTACCGGTGATCATCTCGACGCGGGTGCCGAGGGCGGTGCGGACGTCCTGGTCGGTCAGGAAATGCTGGGTGCGGCTGGTCACGACGACCTTGGCATTGCCTTCGGCGGCCCCGAGCAGGGTGGTCAGGTGCTCGGCGGCGCGGGCGTAGCTGACGCGGACGGCCAGCTCGTCGTAGCCGTCGAACAGCAGCGCGATCCGGCCCTCCCGCAGCAGGTAGCGGAAGGCGTTGCGTTCGAAGCGCACGTCACTCGCGTCGGCCAGATGGGAGGCGATGAGCTGGTCGAGGCTGAGGGACTTGTCGAGGTCCCGCAGCTCGACGAGCATCGGCGTCAGATGTGGCAGGCGGTCGGGCAGTAGCCGGGCGAGCTGATGGAGCAGGAAGGTCTTGCCGCGGCCCGGGTCGCCGAGCAGCAGGGTGAAGCGCGGCCCGTCGGTGCTCAGCCAGTCGACCACCTCGTCGAGGGCGTTGTCGACGGTCGGCGACGACGAGCGGTCGATGCGGGTCAGCCGCTGGGGGATGTAGAGCGCGGGCGGGTAGAGCGGGTCGCGTTCCAGGCGTTCGGTCTGCCGGGCGACGTAGTCCCGGAAGTCCAGGATCCCCTGGTACTCGACCAGGCTGCGCAGCCCGACGAAGCGGCTGTTCGCATAGCGCAGGAGCGGCTCGTCGGCCGCCCTGTCGCCGAAGTACACGATGATGATCCGCAGCCCGGCCACCCCGCCCACCCCGGCCTGGTAGCTGCCCGCCGCCTGCGCCGCGATCCGGTCGACGACCTCCGCGCTGATCGGCTCCTCGCAGGCGACGACGACCCGCTCGGAGTCGAATCCCGCGTCGTCACGCTCCCGCACCCACAGATGCGCCGGCATCGATCCGTTCGCGCTGACCAGATGGACCTCGGCTCGCGGATGCCGCAGTCGGGTGATCTGATCGATCTTGCTCAGCGGCGTCTCCCGTCCCGGCCGGCCAGCCCGCTGATCGTCGACGTCGAGGCCGACAGGGGCGAAGTCCGCCCACCCCCGTCGGACGCGGGGGCCGGAGATGGACCGCGGTGGACCCGTCGTGATGGTCGGGGCGGGCTTGTCGTCCGTCAGGCCGGGGAAGGCGGGCTTGGTGGCGGGCTTGTCGCGGCCTCGGATCGCCGCGTTGATGCCGGCGAGCAGTCGCGAGGTCGCCTCGTGCTCGGTCAGGCCGACCAGGTCGATCGTCTGGAGTTCGCCAAGCAGGCCGTCGGGGTCGCAGTCGTCGATCCGAACCGGCAGGACCCGGCGGGCGGCGCTGTCCGGGTCCTGCCGCCAGATGGTCCGCCAGGCTGCCTGCGTGATGCTGGGCGATGTCCGGTCCAGGAAGGTCCGCGAGAGCAGCACGATGACACGGTCCGCCTGGCGCAGGCCGACCTGGATCCGCTCGACGATGTTGTCGCCGCTGACGGAGTCCCAATGCCTCACCCACACGCTGAACGTCTGGCCAGACCCGCCCGCGCCGTCAGCGGCCCCGGACCCCTCCAGGGTCCAGGAGATCCACTCCGCCCAGGTGAGACCGGTCTCGTCCTCGGCGTAGCAGATGAAGAAGTCGCGATGACCCGGCGTTTCCGACCGATCCCCCATGGTCGGCAGAGTGCCACATAGTGCGACCACTCGAGCTATTCGGGTGGATCTCGGAGATACGTGGTCGCGTGCGGTCCCGCGCGGGCGCTACTCGTCGTCGGACCAGAAGACCGAGGAGATGCCCTTGATCTCGCCGACGAGGCCGTGGATGCCCAGGGGCTGCTGGCGGGCGGCGAGGTCGGTGGCGAAGGCGGCCTGGACCTCCTCGGCCGTCCAGCCGTTCTCCCGGGTCGGGAACGGCAGCAGCACGCACGGATGCGACATCAGGGCGAGCTGCGAGCCCTCGATGCGGACGACCTGGCCGGTGACGTCGGCCGCGGCGTCGGAGAGCAGGAAGACGACGGCGGGGGTGTTCGCCTCGGCCTCCGGCTGGGTGCCGGGGTAGAGGGGGAGGCCGTGCGACACGAGGAAATCGGCGGTGATGTCGGACATCCGGGTGCGTCCCTGGGGGGAGACGGCGTTCACCCGGACGCCGGTTCCGGCGAGTTCCTGCGCCCAGGCGTAGACGGCGGACGCGGCGGCGCCCTTCGTCGCGCCGTAGGCGCCCATCATCGGGATGCCGGCGTGCGCGCCCGAGGTGATGTTGACGATCGAGCCGGAGCCCTGGGCCTTCATCCGCTTCGCGGCAGCGGACGCGCACAGGAACGTGCCCACGATGTTGGTCTCGACGAGCTCGCGCAGCTCGTCCTCGTCCTGCTCGTCGAGCAGGCCCATCCGGAAGACGCCGGCGTTGTTCACTAACCCGTCGATGCGGCCGAACTCCTGGACGCAGCGGTCGATGAGGCGGCCCGCGTCCTTCGAGACGCGGATGTCGGCCTGTTCGGTGACCGCGGTGCCGCCGGCGTCGACGATCGCCGCCGTGACCTCCTCGGCGACGTCGAGGTCGAGGTCGTTGACGACCACCGACGCGCCGTGGCGCGCGCAGTCCTCCGCATACGCGGCGCCGATCCCGCGACCGGCCCCGGTGATGACGACCGCCTTGCCGTCGAGCATGCCCACGCCTGACTCCCTTTCGGTGTTCCGTACTGGATGGATCGCGTCGCCGTGCTTCCTAGAACCGGTAGACGCGCTGGACGTTCGTTTCGAACAGGCCGCGCTGGACCTCGGCGCCGTACTGCTCGGTGATCGTGCGGTAGGTGCCGAGCAGGGCGTCGAAGTCGGTCCACAGCGAGTCGATCGGGAAGTTGCTCCCGACGACGCAGCGCTGCGGCCCGAACGTCTCGACGCAGGTCTCCAGCCACGGGCGCAGGTCGGAAGCCTCGATGCGGTGCAGCCACATCGCGAACCCGGAGAGCTTGAGCCAGACGTTGGGCCGGGCCGCGAGTTCCGCGAGCTCGGTGCGCCAGGTCTCGAACGTGCCCTCGCGGGTCAGCGGCCAGCCGGCATGCTCCAGCATGATCGTCAGGCCCTCATGGCGCGCCGCCACCCCGGCCAGCTCGCGGATGCCGCCACCGGCGTGGGCGACCGCGTCGTACACCCAGCCGTGCTCGTCGAGGGTGCCGACGAACGCGCGCCCGGCGTCGGAGTCGTAGTCGATGCCCTCGACCAGGCGGGCGCCGATGAACAGGTCGGACTCGGCGGCGTGCTGCTCGAGCTCGCGGCGGATGCCGTCGGCGCCCGCCGAACCGTCGACCTGGGCCACGAGGCGGCGGATCAGCCCCCGCTCGGCGGCGAGCTTCGCCAGCCACCGTGTCTCGTCGAGGTTGGCCGTCGGGACGGTCGTCGCGTGCACATGGACGACGGACGGGATGTCGTAGCGGGCGGTGTCGCCGAGGTAGTCGTCGGTCAGGTAGCTGCGCCTGAGCGCGCTCATGTCGCCCATGCCGAGCTCGTCGACGTCGAGCGTCTGGTCGACGTCGTCGGTGCGCTCGGTCGGCTCGAAGAAGGGGTACCAGCCGTTCGCCAGATCCCAGAGGTGAACGTGCGCGTCGATGAAGGTGAACCGGCCGGAGTCGTTCGGCGTGCTCATGAAGATCCCTCCCCTGCGTCCGTGCTCGTCCCTATTAAGGACGAACTATCCAAGGAGACGCCGCGGAGCGCAACGGTCGTGAGTGGCCGGCGTCACGCCGTGAACCGTCCCGCGGTCCGGTGGCGGACGAGGCTGACACGCGGTACCGGCTGAGCACACGCCTGGAACGGGCTGATCGACCGCGAGTCGAGCCGCGCGGGACGCGGGCGGGACGCGGGCGTGACGTGGCGCATAGAGGTACCTTTTCTGTCGCCGCGTTGCTGCCCCAGGGCCGCTGCCCGGACCGATGGCGGGCTCGGCGGTCACGTCAGGTGACGGGTACGGCCGGGTGGCCCGAGGGCGCGGCGGGGCCGTCGAGTGCGGCGGTGAGGCCGCGAGCGGAGCCGCGATCTTCTCGGCGCCTCGGCCCCGCATGTCCCGGCCCGCGACCTCATCGTCGGCGACGGTCGCCGGGAGCGGACGTGATCAGTGGCGGCGTCGGCCGTTCCCCGGAGCCGCATGTCGGGCTCACTTCCCACGCGCGGGAGGCTCACTTCCCACGCGGCGGGGGCGCACTTCCCATGCGGGGGAAGAGCCCACGGGGGACAGTGGCACCGTGTCGCGAACTCGGGGTCCGCTGTCCGCTTTGCCCCGGATTATGCGACACGGACCGCCGTGACATTGCCAGAACGCTGCCACAACCGGCGGCCCGACGACACCATGAAGATCACAATTCGAGGCGCGAGCTAGTCGATGACGGCCTGGTAGACGGCGTTCTTGAAGACGCGCTGGTAGTGCCGGGCCCGCCAGTACCGCTGGGTCAGGAACAGGCCGATCATGTCCTCGGCTGGGTCGACGAAGAAGCTCGTCGAGCCGCGCCCGATCCACCAGTAGTCGCCGGGGGAGCCGAGCACGTCCGACGACGGACCCAAAGCCCGGCGCACCGCCACGCCCAGGCCGAACGTGTAGCCGGCGCGGGGCATGTAGTCGGGCCCCGAGCCGTACAGCGGGCCGAGCTGGTCGGACGTCATCAGCTCGACCGACTTGCGGCTGAGTACCCGACGGCCGTCCAGGGCGCCCATGCCCAGCAGCATCCGGGTGAACCGCAGGTAGTCGCGCGCGGTCGAGAACGCCCCGCTGCCGCCGGAGAGGAAACCCGGTCGCGCGGTGAGGTCGCGCAGCACCGTGTGGGCGCCGAACGGCTCGGCGGGCTGGGCGATCCGGTGAGCCTGGTCCGGCGGGACGTGGAAGCCGGTGTCGGACATGCCCAGGGGCGTGAGCACACGCTCGGCGAGCAGCACGTCCAGCGGCTGGCCGCCGGCGACCTCCAGCAGTCGGCCGACGATGTCGCCGGACCGGCCGTACTCCCAGTGCGCGCCGGGCTGCATGGCCAGCGGCAGCTTGGCGAACGCGTCGACGAGGTCCTGGCTGGACGTGGTGTGGGCGGCCTCGGTGTGGTCGAACTCCCGGATGCCCGCCCGCTCGTACAACTTCAGCATCCACGGGGTGCCGTAGTAGCCGCCGACGATGCCGGAGGTGTGCCGCAGCAGGTCGAGGATGGTCATGTCCCGGTGCGCGTCGACGAGGCGGTAGTCGCCGTCCGGCGTGGCCTCGGCCACCGGCAGGCCGGCGAGGTCGGGCAGGAACCGTCCGACCGGATCGCCGAGGTCGAACAGGCCGTCCTCGAACAGGGACAGCGCGAGCACGCTCGTCATCGGCTTGGTCATCGAGTAGACGCGGAAGATCGCGTCGAGCGTCATCGGCGCGCGGGCGCCGGCGGGCGGTGGTGGTGTCGTGGGCAGGGTGCCGAGGGTGCCGGCCTGGGCGGTGAACGCGACCTGGCCGCGGCGGTACACCAGCGCGACCGCGCCGGGCAGCTCGCCGCCGTCCACCTGCGCCCGCAGCAGCCGGTCGATCCGGGCGAGTCGCTCGCTCGACAGCCCGACCTCCTCCGGTGCGGCGACGGTGCCCAGATCCGCGTCTCTGTCCACCGGCATCCTTTCCTCCGGCCGTACACGGCGAGTTCCTGTGGCCTGAGCACGGCGAGTTCGGCGACTTCCTGTGGCCTTGGGTGCGGCGAGTTCCTGTGGCCGGCGCATGGCGGAGGCCGTCGCCGCGCATGACGAGAATGCCCGCCGTCGACCTGGAACGGGCGTCGGCGCGGAAACCCTGATGGAGCGATAGGAGATGAGGGTTACACGGATCCCGGCCGTTGACACGCCCCAGGGATCCGGTTAAATCCTCACTGCGTGGAATGTGGAGCACGTCGAAGACGCCTGGCCGGCATGCCCGGCACGGCCGTGGAGGGGGCGCGTTGCTGAGGGTCCTGCGCACGATCGACGATGTACGTCAACAGACGCGGGAATGGCGGGACGCCGGTTCTTCCATTGGCTGTGTCATGACGATGGGCGCGCTTCACGGCGGCCATCTGAGCCTGGTCGACGCGGCCCGCAAGGAATGCGAAAAGGCTATTCTCACGTTGTTCGTCAATCCGATCCAGTTCGGCCCCGACGAGGACTTCGACCGTTATCCCCGGACCGAGGAGGCGGATTTCCGCGCGCTGGCCGAGCGGTCCTGTGACGCGGTCTTCGCCCCATCCACCCGGACCATCTTCCCGGCCGGCGAGCGGAGCCTCGGCGACGTCCGGACCAGGGTGGTCGTCCGCCGGCTGACGGAGGTGCTGTGCGGGCGCCACCGCCCGGGACACTTCGACGGGGTCACCACCGAGGTCCACCTGATGCTGCGCCTCGTCGACTGCGACCGCACCTACTGGGGCGAGAAGGACTACCAGCAGTACGCCGTCATCCGGGCGATGGCCGAGGACCTCGCGCTGCCGGTGGGGGTGGTGCCCTGTCCGACCGTGCGCGACTCCGACGGCCTGGCGCTCAGCAGCCGCAACACCTACCTCGACGCCGCCCAGCGGGCGATCGCCCCCACGCTGTACGCCGAGCTGCGCCGTGGCGCCCGCCGTATCGCCGAGGGCGGTGCCGCGATCGCGGGCCCGACCAAGACGGACATCGCCGCGCGGCTGCTGGCGAGCGGGTTCGACCGGGTCGAGTACGTCGAGGTGCACACCCGCGAGCTCGGCCCGGTCCGCGCGGACACCCCGGTCGCGGACCTGCGCGTCTTCGCCGCCGTCCGGCTCGGTGGCGCCCGTCTGATCGACAACGTCGCCGTCGCCGAGGTTGACCGATGAGCGTGACGATGGGGCTGTTCGCGGACGGGCGGTGGTCGCCTGGGGTGGGGACCGCGCAGGTGCGCAACCCGTACACCGGGGCGGTGGTGGGGACGGTGACGCGCGCGAGCCCGCAGCAGGCCCGCGACGCCGTGCGCGCGCTCGCCGCGGCCGGCCGCGGCGATCTCACCGCCCACGACCGGGCCACCATCCTCGCCGCGACGGCGGACCTGCTGTACCGCGAGCGTGACGACGTCGCCGTCCTCATCAGTCAGGAGTCCGGGCTCGCCGTCCGGGATGGCCACCGCGAGGTCACCCGCGCCGTCACGCAGCTACGGTTCTGCGCGCAGGAGGCTCTGCGCGTCCACGGCGAGGCGATCCGCACCGACGTCACCGAGGCGCGGGCCCGCCGCCTGGCCATCACGACGCGGGAGCCGGTCGGCGTCGTCTGCGCGGTGACCCCGTTCAACCGGCCGCTCAACCAGGTCGTCACCAAGGTCGCCCCGGCGCTCGCGGCGGGCAACCGGGTCGTCGTGAAGCCGTCGGAGAAGACGCCGCTGAGCGCGATCCGCCTGCTTGACACGCTGCTGCGCGCCGGCCTGCCGCCCGACCAGGCCGCGCTGGTGTGCGGCGAACCCGCCGAGATCGTCGACGCGCTGCTGGCGTCCGGGCACGTCGACATGCTGACGTTCACCGGCAGCAGCCGGGTCGGCAGGCTGCTCGCCGCGTCCGCCGGGATGATCCGGCAGACCTACGAGCTCGGCGACAGCGGCGCGCTGGTGGTGATGGCCGACGCGGACGTCCCCGCCGCAGTGGCGGCGGCCGCCGCGGGCGCCTTCGCGACGTCCGGCCAGTCCTGCCGGGGTGTCAAGCGCGTCATCGCGCACGCCGACGTGGCCGACGAGGTCGCCGAGCGGCTCGCCGAGGCCGCGTCGGCGCTGGTCGTCGGCGATCCGGCGGACCCGGCGACCGACGTCGGCACGCTGATCGACGCCGCCGCCGCCGACGTCGTCGAACGGCGGGTCATCGACGCGGTGGCCGCCGGCGCGCGGGTGCTGTGCGGGGCGAGACGCCACGGCGCCCAGTACTGGCCGACCGTCCTCGACCACGTGCCGCCCGACACCGACCTGGTGCGCCTCGAGACGTTCGGCCCGACGGCGCCGGTGGTCCGGGTGCGTGACTTCGCCGAGGCGGTGGCGGTCGTCAACGGCACCCGCTACGGCCTGCAGGCCGGCATCTTCACCCGCAGCCTCGACCTGGCCCGCCGGGCCGGCGAGCTGTTCGACGTCGGCGCGGTCGTCGTGAACGGCGGGCCGCAGTTCGAATCGCCCAACATCCCGTTCGGCGGGGTGAAGGACAGCGGCCTGGGCCGCGAGGGCGCCCGGTACGCCATCGAGGAGATGACGAGGCTAAGGACGTTGATCCTTTGAGTATCACCAACGCGAAGGCCGCCGCCTGGGACCGGCTGGGCGGCGACTACTGGAACCGCGGCTACGACGGCGGGCCCGGCCCGGCCGCGTGCGCGGAGTACCTCGACGGCGTCACCCCCGGCGCGCGGGTGCTGCTCGTCGGCGCCAGCACCGTCGCGCTCGCCCGCGCGGCCCTCGACGCCGGCGCGGAGCTGGTCGTCGCGGACTTCTCCCCGGTGCTGCTCGCCGCGCTCGACCGCCTGCTCCCGGGCCGCGCCCGCCACGTCCTGGCCGACGTCACCGACACCGGCACCGCGCTCGCCGGAGGGACCGTTCTCGACGGCGGGACCGTTCTCGACGGCGGGACCGTTCTCGACGGCGGGACCGGGTTCGACGGCGGCTTCGATCTCGTGCTGGCCGACCGGCTCGTCAACAGGTTCGTCCGCGCGGAACTGGTGCGCGCCCTGCGGACGCTGGCCGGTGCGGTGCGGGTCGGTGGGCGGGCCCGGCTGAGCTACCGGCTCGGGCTGTACGAGCGCGACCACGTGGTGCTCGCCGAGGCCGCCCGCCGCGGCGAGCTCGACGCCGTGTTCGACGAGGCGGCCTACGACGTCGACTACGCTCCCGCGGCGGCCTGGCTCGGCGCGGTGCTGTCGCGCCACGGTGACATCCCGACCGAGGCGCTGGTCGCCTTCTACGTCGGGCGGGGACGGGAGCACCGGCTGCGCCCCGGCGAGCTCGACGACCTGGTCGTCGAGGCGACGCCCGCCGGACGCCGTTTCGCCACGGCCCATCCGCGGGTACCCGGCCAGCCCGACGACCATCTCCTAGAGCTGACTCGGCTGGCCTGACGCCATGACCACCGACCCCGGCATCCGGGACTTCCGCGTCCTGTGGTGCGGCGAGTCCATCAGCCTGCTCGGCGACCGGGTCGCCACGTTCGCCGTGCCGACGCTCGCGATCCTCACCCTGCACGCCAGCACCGGCGAGGTCGGGCTGCTGACGATGGCCACCTACGTCGCGTACCCCGTCGCCGGGCTCGGCGCGGGACTGCTCGTGGACCGGTACACCCGGCGCCGGATGATGCTGCTGGCCGGCGTCGCGCGGCTCGGCCTCTACCTGAGCATCCCGCTCGCCCAGCACCACGGGATGCTGACGATCGAGCAGCTGCTGCTCGTCGTCGCGGTCAGCGGCTGTTTCACCATGGTGTACGACGTGGCGCTGCAGGGGTACCTGCCGCTGCTGCTGCCCGGCGCGCGGCTGCCCCGGGGCAACGCCGCGGTCGAGTTCTCCCGGACGACGTCGCAGGTCGTCGGGCCGGCACTCGGTGGGGCGCTGGCGGGCGCGTTCGGAGCGGTCGCCGCGGTGACGCTCAACGCGCTGTCTTTCGCCGGCTCGATCGCCGGCGTGTCGGCGCTGCGCACCCGCGAGCCGGCGGTACGGCCCCGCGCGTCGCGGGACACCGCGTCCGCCCGGCTGCGCGAGGGATTCGCGTTCGTCCTCGCGCACGACGTGCTGCGGCCGCTCACGCTCAGCGCCGCGGCGCGCAACCTCGGCATCACCATGACCAAGACGGCGATCTACCTGTACGCCTACCGTGCGCTGCACCTGTCGGTCGGCACCATGGGGCTGATCCTCGCCGTCGGGGCGGTGACGGCGGTGCTCGGCGCGTCGACGGCGGGGCTGGTGACACGCCGCCTCGGCTACGGGCGGACGCTGCTGTGCACGGCCGGCGAGGGCTTCGTCTGGCTGCTGGTGCCGCTGGCGCTGCTCGGTCACCCGGCGCTCGTCCTCGGCGTGATCGTCGCGGCCGCCGCGCCCTGGCTGCCGATCTGGAACAGCCAGGTCGCGACCGCCCGCCAGGTGCTGGCGCCGCCGGAGCTGCAGAGCCGGGTGCTCGCGTCCATCCGCACGATCGCGTGGGGAACCCTGCCGCTGGGGTCCCTGCTCGGCGGCGGGCTCGCCACCGTCCTCGTCGCCGCCCTCGGGGAACGGGCCGGGCTCGCCCTGACAATCGTCGCCGGCGGCCTCATCGCGACCTGCGCGCTGCACCCGCTGCTCACCCCGGCGGTCCGCGACCTGCGCGACGTCCCCCTGGCGCCGCGACCGGTCGGCCAGCCGGTCGGCGGGCCCCAGATCGCGGGAGCCCGACCGTGAGCCGCTGAGCCCGAGTCCCCGCACTCCGACCCCGAGTGTCCCCAAGCCGAGTGTGCCGAAGCCGAACGCCCGTGATCGAGGAGCGGCGAGACGTGCTGGTCGACGTGTTCAAGGTTGTGCACTGGATGAACGTCCGGAAGATGACGAGCCACGAGCTCGCGGACCGGCTCCATCTCGAGGTGGAGGAGTTCGGCCGGCTGCTCGCCGCCGACGAGCTCGACCTGGCCGACGAGGTCGCCGAAGCCCTGGCCCGACACCTGGAGATCGAGCTCCCGCAGCTGCGGGGGAGCACCGCCGCGACCGACGTGGTGGTCCGCACCGCCGCCGAGCTGCGCGCGACCCGCCGCGTCGTGGCCCGGGACGGCATCGCCTTCTACAACTACTACACGATGGCGGCGCCGCTCGGCCGGGTCGCGCCGGTCATCCTGGACATCCTCTGTCCCGCCGGTCGGCTCCCCGCGCTCAACAACGGCCACCTCGAACCCGCCATCACAGTGAACCTGGGGCCGGGGGACATCCGCGGCCGCTGGGGCTGCGAACTCACGCCGGCGACGTGGCGGCAGATGCGCGCGGGCACCCCCGCCGTGCCCTGGGTGACCGGCGACTCCTACGTCGAGCCGTCCTTCTGCCCGCACACCTACGCGCTCGCGTCCGACCGCCCGGCCCGGATCATCTCCTACACCGGCGAATCCGGCCTGCGGGCGCTGCTGACCGAGGCGAACGCCTGGGCCGACCATGCCTTCGAGGCGATGGTGGCCATGGCCGCCGACGGCTCGCCGGCCGCGGTCCTGCGCGACGCCCTGGCCCGCCGCGGCCACGACCTGACCAGCCTCGCCCGGCGCACCGGCATCGCCCGGGACCGGCTCGCCGTGCTGGCCGACCTGACCCTCGACGAGCTGCGCGCGATCGCCGCCGTTCTCGCCACCGACTACCGCACCCTGCTGCCCGCGCGGCGCCAGCACGACGAGGTCGGCAAGACGTTCTGCTCGGTCGAGGACAGCGTGGCGAGCATCCGCCCCTTCCGCGGCTACCAGGTCGCCGACCTCGCCGCCGCCCCGCACCTGCCCGACCTCACCGGCCTGTACCTGCGCGTCGACGCCGACGCGAGCACACCCGTCGACGTCAGCGCCACCGCCGCTCGTGCGCCGCTCGACCTGTGCGACACCACGCAGACCCACTACTTCGTCCTCGACGGCGACGTGACCCTCTGGTGGCGCCGGGACGACGCCGGCGGGGGAGGCGACGCCGGCGGGGGAGGCGACGGTGGGTGCGCGGCCGGCCGGGCGCGGCTGGGCGCGGACGGCAGCGTGTGGGTGCCGCCGTTCGTCGCGCACGGCTGGACCGGCCACGGCTCGCTGGTGAAGCTCGGCAGCGGGCCGCACCTGTCCTACCAGGACCACCTGGAGCTGTCCAACACGTTCGAGGCGGGACGGGCGCTGCGCCGCGGCCGGCGCGACCGGCTTGCCTGGGGCTACGACGCCCGCAGCGGGGTGCCGGCGTGACGCGTGTCGTCTACACGGATCCGGCGTGGGCCGTCGACGGGCGCGGCGCGCTCGACCCGGCGCTGGCGACGATCGAGCGCGCCGCTCTCGGCGACGGCGTCGACCTGGGCCTCGGCGTGCGCCGCGACGGCCGCTTCCTGCTCGACGGCCCGGAGTTCGAGCGGCACGTCGCCGGCGCGGACGCGCTGGTCGTCTACCGCGCCCGGGTGACGGCCCGGCTGCTGGACGCGGTGGGTCCGTCCTGTCGGGTGGTGGCGCGCCAGGGCGTCGGCCTCGACAACCTGAACGCCGAGCTGCTGCGGGCGCGCGGGCTGTGGGGCTTCCACGTGCCCGACTACTGCGGCGACGAGGTCAGCACGCACACCCTCGCCCTCGCGCTCGCCCTCGAACGCGGCGTGTGCGTCCAGGATCGGCTGGTGCGCGACGGCGCGTGGAACATCCACGCCGGCCGGATCCCCCGGCGCACCGCGGGGCTCACCGCCGGCATCGTGGGCTTCGGCCGGATCGGGCGCGCCACCAGCCGCAAGCTGCACGCCTGCTATGGGCGGGTCCTCGCGTACGACCCGTACGTGCCGGCGGACCTGATGGCCAGCCACGGCGTGACGTCCTGCGCGTCGACGGCGGAGCTGTTCGCCGCGTCCGACGTCGTCGTGCTTCACCCGGAGCTGACCGCCAAGACCACCCGCCTCGTCGACCGGGACGTGCTTCGCGCGGCGCGGCCGGGCGCGCTGCTGGTGAACACCGCCCGCGGCGGGCTCGTCGACCTGCCCGCCGTCCTCGACGCGCTGCGCGACGGGCGCCTCGGCGGATTCGCCTCGGACGTGTTCTCCCCGGAGGACCCGAACGACGACGAGGTCGGCCGGGCGTTGCTGCGCCGGGCGGACGTCATCGTCACCGCGCACCGGGCGTTCCTGTCCGCCGAGTCGGAGGCGAGCCTGCGCCGGCGGGTGGCCGACGGCGTCGCGCACGTCCTGCGTGACGACGCCCCGCCGCCCGCGGGCCGGGTCGCCTGACCCCGCGCACCCGACCCCCGACCCCCGCCCGCAGCCCCCGACCCAGCGAAGCGAACCGACGCGACATGCCC
Source organism: Frankia sp. RB5 (assembly GCF_059816245.1). Taxonomy (NCBI): domain Bacteria; kingdom Bacillati; phylum Actinomycetota; class Actinomycetes; order Frankiales; family Frankiaceae; genus Frankia; species Frankia sp. RB5. The sequence goes on along the minus strand of NZ_JCBATA010000050.1, from coordinate 39,265 downwards.
GGTGGAGGACACGCGATGCGCAGAACGACGACCAGGACGTTACGGGAGGTGCTGGCCGACGGGCACGCCGCCCGCGCCGCGGGGGTGCACGACGCGCTGGGCGCGGTGCTCGCCGAGCAGGCCGGGTTCGCCGCCGTCTGGGCGTCCAGCCTCGGCATCTCCGCGGCCCGCGGCGTCCCCGACGCGAGTCTGCTGACGATGACCGACTACCTGCAGGCCGCGGTGCACATCCAGCGCCGCGTCGGCGTCCCCGTCGTCGCCGACTGCGACACCGGGTTCGGCGGCGCCATGAACGTCGCCTACCTGGTGCACGAGTACGAGGCGGCGGGCATCACCGCGGTCTGCATCGAGGACAAGCTCTACCCGAAGCTCAACAGCTTCGCGCCCGGCCAGCAGGACCTGCTCGACACCGCCGCGTTCGCGCGGAAGATCGCCGTCGCCAAGCGGGTCCAGCACGGCGCCGACTTCTTCGTCATCGCCCGCACGGAGGCGCTGATCAGCGGCCTCGGCGTGGACGAGGCGCTGCACCGCGCCCACGCGTACGCCGACTCCGGCGCGGACGCGGTGCTCGTCCACTCCAAGGAACCGACGCACGCACAGGTGGGGGCGTTCCTGGACCGGTGGGACGGGCGGGTGCCGATCGTGCTGGTGCCGACCACCTATCCCGGGTGGCACTTCGACGACGCCGTCAAGGCGGGCGCGTCCCTCGTCATCTACGCCAACCAGGGCCTGCGGGCGACGATCGACGCACTGCGGACCACCTTCGACGCGATCGTCACCCGCGGCGGGTCGGCGGACCTGGAGCCCTCGCTCGCGTCGCTGTCCGACGTCTTCGCGCTCCAGCGGCTGCGTCAGTGGCAGGAGCTGGACGACTGATGGACGCCGAGCGGTTCTGCGCCGTGCTCCGCACGCGCGGCTTCACCGCCGCCACCGGTGTGCCGTGCTCGTACCTCGCCGGCCCGATCGAGGTGTACTCGCGGGCCGGGCGGTACGTGCCGGCGGCGAACGAGGGCGCCGCGCTGGGCATCGCCGCGGGCGGGGCGCTGGCCGGCACGCGGGTCGCGGTGTTCGCCCAGAACTCCGGGCTGGGCAACATGGTCAACCCGCTTGCCTCGCTGCTGATGACCTACGACCTGCCCGTGCTCGCGTTCGTCAGCCTGCGCGGCTGGCCGGACCCGGCGGGCGACGAGCCCCAGCACGCGGTTATGGGCGGGGCCACCGCCGGACTGCTCGACGCGCTCGGTGCCGCCTGGTGGCTGCTGCGCCGCGGGGCGGACGGCCTCGACACGATCCTCGACGAGACCGAGCACGAGCTGGCCCGCGGCCGCCCGGCGTTCGTCCTCGTCGAGAAGGGCGCGGTCGGCTCCGCGCTCCCGATCGCCCCAGTGCCAGTGCCAGCGCCCGCGCCCGCGGGCGAGGCGTCGCGGGCGCCGTCCCGGCTGGAGGTGCTGCGGGCGCTGCTGCCCGAGCTGCGCGGCCTGCCGGTGGTCGCGACGACCGGCTACACCTCCCGCGAGCTGTTCGCGCTGGGCGACGCCGCCAACCACTTCTATATGCAGGGCTCGATGGGGCACGCCGCCGCCGTCGCCCTGGGCCTGGCGTGGACCGCGCCCGCTGGCCGGCCGGTGGTCGTCCTCGACGGCGACGGCGCGGCACTCATGCACCTGGGCACGATGTCGACGATCGGTGCGACGGCGCCGCCGAATCTCGTGCACGTCGTGTTCGACAACGGCACCTACGCGTCCACCGGCGCGCAGGCGACCACCTCGCCGACGACGGACCTCGCCGCGGTGGCACTGGCCTGCGGGTACCGCGCGGTGCGTGGTTGCGCGCGGCCTGAGGACGCGCACTCGGAGTTGCGGGGGATGCTCGCCCGTCCAGGCCCGCACCTGCTTGTCGTACGGGTGGCGGCCACGGACGGCGGGACCGCCCCGCCCCGGGCGACCTCCGCGGTGAGCGCCCCCGACCTGCACCGCCGCTTCCACGCCTGGCTCGCGGAGACGTCCGCGACGCCGGTCGCGCCATGACCGACACCTTCGACGTGGACCTGGGGGCGACGCGCGTGCCGGGTGGGACGCCGAGGGTGGTCCGCGCGCCTGGTGCGATCTCGGTGCTGCCGCGGATGGTGGGCGCGGGGCGGCGCGTGCTGGTGGTGGCCAGTGCCCGGGCGTGGCGGGCTGTCGGGGTCGAGGGCCTGCTGGCAGGCAGTGAGATCGCGCTGTTCTCCGCGTTCACCCCCAACCCGCGCCTGGCCGACGTCGTCGAGGGCGCGCGGGTGCGGGAACGCTGGCGACCGGAGGTGATCGTCGGGATCGGCGGCGGCAGCGCGCTCGACGTGGCCAAGGCCGTTCGGCTGCTGCCCGCCGACGACGTGCGGGCCCGCGCCACGCTGCGCGGGACCGGCTGGGAGCCGTCGGCGGCGCGGCGCCCGCCGCTGGTGCTCGTGCCCACCACCGCCGGCACCGGCGCCGAGGTCACCCGGTTCGCGACGGTCTTCGACGGCCACACCAAGCTGTCGCTGGACCACCCGGCCGTGCTCGCCGACGTGGCCCTTGTCGACCCCGACCTGGCCGCGACCTGCCCGGCGGGCCTCGTCGGCAGCTGCGCCTTCGACGCGCTGTGCCACGCCGTCGAGTCCTGGTGGAGCCGGCGGTCGACCCCGCGGTCCCGGGAGTTCGCGCGCGAGGCGCTGGACGCGCTCGTCCCGCTGCTGCTGCGGCCCCCCACGGCCGCGGACGCCGCCTGCGCCTCGTCCGTCGTTGCCGGTGCGGATGCCGACGGCGGCGCGGATGCCGACGGCGGCGCGGCGCGGCGCGCGGCGCTGGCGGCGGCGGCGCTCGCGGCGGGCCGGGCCATCGATCTCACCCGGACGACGGCGGCGCACGCCTTCGCCTACGGGCTGACCACGCGGTACGGCGTCCCTCACGGGGTGGCCTGCCTGCTGAACCTCCAGTGGCTGCTGACCCACCACCTGGCCGTGGCCCGCCGGCCCGGCACGGCGCCGGAGTTCGCCGCACGCCTCGCGGCCGTCGACGAGCTGCTCGGCCGTGGGCAGCGCGAGCCGGCCGACCATCTCGGCGACGCGTTCGCCCGCTACGGCTGGTCGCCACGGCTGCGGGACTACGGTGTCGGTCCTGATGCGCTCACCGCCCTGGTGAGCGCGGGCCTGGGCTCGCGGGCCCGGGCGGGCAACAACCCGGTCGACCTGGACCCCGACGACGCGCTGCGCGGACTGCGCACGATTCTCTGAACGGCCCGGCGCCCGTCAGTCCCGCGTCGCGGCGGCCGGGACGGGCACGTAGCCGAGGTACTTGTCCACGACGTTGCGCAGGGGAAGGCCGCGCCGCCAGCGGCCGTAGTTGTCGACGAACAGCGCGGCGAGCATGGGCAGGTGGCCGACGACGTCGCCCGCCATGTGCGGCGAGACCAGGACGTTCGGCATGGACCACAGCGGCGAGCCGGCGGGCAGCGGCTCGGTGTCGAAGACGTCCAGCGCCGCGCCGGCGATGATCCCGGCGCGCAGGGCCGCCACCAGGTCGGCGGTCACCACCAGCGCGCCCCGGCCGACGTTGATGAGGCGGGCGGAGGGTTTCATCGCCGCCAGCGCCGCCGCGTCGACCAGGCCCGTGGTCCGTGCTGTCAGCGGGGCGGCGACGACCACGTAGTCGGCGTGCCCGAGCCGCCTGGTCAGCGCGTCGAGGCCGTGCACCACGCCGAAGTCGGGGTCGTGGCCGCGCCCGCCGCGCCCGACACCCTCGACCCGCATGCCCACCGCCCGCAGCGTGCGCGCGACGGCCCGCCCGATCGGCCCGGTGCCGACGATCACCGCGGTGGCACCGTCGACCCGCTCGGCCTCGCGGTACCACCACCGGCGCTCCCGCTGCGCGGCCATCGTCCCGGCGAGATCCTTCGCGAACGCGAGCACGAGGCCGAGCACGTACTCGGCGACCGGGCCCTCGAAGACACCCCGGGAGTTCGTCAGCACGACGTCGCTGTCGCGCAGCGCGGGAAACAGCACGGCGTCCACCCCGGCGCTGGCGACGTGCGTCCAGCGCAGCGCGTCCGCGGCCGGCCAGGCCGCCTCCAGCGCGCTCGAGCGGAAGTCCCAGACGAGCAGCGCGTCCGCGCCGCGCAGGTCGCCGGCGAGCCGGTCGGCCGTGGTGTACCGGACGTCGGCGCCGCGTTCGACCTCCCGCATCCCGGGCGGCCGCCGGTCCGCGCACAGCACCGCGACGGTAGGCCTGGCCGGCGGGTCGGGCCTGGCCGGCGGGACGGGCGCGGTCACCGTCCCCCGGCGCGGCCGCCGCCCGCGGCCGACCAGACCAGCTCGATGCCCTCGGCGAGCTGGGCGTCCGGAATGGTCAGCGGCGGCGCCATCCGGATGCGCTCGCCGTGGCGACCGCCGCTGAACACGAGCGCGCCGGCGGCGAACGCCCGGCGTACGAGATCCCCGCTGGCGACCGCGGTCGGTTCGAAGGACAGCGACGGGCCGACCGCGTGCACGGCCCGTGCCAGCCCCGCCGCTCGCAGCCGGTCGGCGAGCTCCGTCAGCCGGGCACCGACGGCCGCGGCCAGGCCCGTCACGTCCGTGCCGTCGATGAAGCGGGTGACCTCGTGCGCGGCGGCGGTGCCCAGGGTGCCCGTCTGGAAGGTGTGCGCGAGGTAGAGGGGACCCGCGCCCGCCTCCAGGAAGCGCCGGTAGACGACGGCGGACAGCGGGTACATCCCGTTCGTCAGCGACTTGCTGTACAGCACGATGTCCGCGTCCAGACCCCAGGCCGCCGACGGGCTGAACATCCCGTGCCGGAAGAACCCACACTGGATCTCGTCGGCGATGGTGACCACCTCGGCCGCCGCCGCGGCGGCCGTCAGTTCGCCCAGCCAGTCCCGGTCGAGCGGCACATACCCGCCGGCGCCCTGCACCGGCTCGTAGATCAGGCAGGAGACGTCGTCCCAGTCGCGGGGAACGGCACCGACCGGCAGGTGCACCACCTCGGGCGCGAGCCGGTCGGCGAAACCCGTGTCGTGCAGCGAGAAGGCGCGCTGCACGCTGGTGAGCGCCGCCGCGTCCACCCCGAGACCGTGGAAGGCACCGTCGATCGACATCACCCGGCCGGGCCGGCGCCGCCGCGCCAGCGCCAGCGCCGCGGCGACCGCGAAGCTGCCCCCCACCTGGTAGAGAACCCGCCGGCTGTCCGGCGCCGGCAGCCGGCCGCACAGCCAGCGCGCCACCTGCTCCGCCTCCGGCCCGTGGAAGAGCCCGGTCAGGTCGGACGAGGCGGCGAGCGCCCGCTCGATCGACGGGTTGCGATGGCCGAAGTTGACCGCGGCGTAGGCCGACATGAAGTCGGTGCACCGGTGCGCCCGGCCGTCGGTGTCGACCAGGTCCAGGGTGGCATTGTCGGCGTGGGCCAGCGTGTAGCGCCGGTCGAGCACGCCCCCCTCGTCCAGCCGACTCTGGAATCGCTCCGCGGTACGCGGCGCCGCCTCGACAATGGTCACCGCAGCTCCTCCGGCCCAGCCGAACCCGGTGCTCGGTCGCACCCGCCGGCCCACTATGAGCCGCCGCCGGCGCGCCATGGTCCCGCGCCGGGCAATCACAATCGGTCTATGACGGCCCGCTATCGGATATGCGGGCGTCAACCGGTGAGGGAGTGCCAGAAGTCGTAGTTGTGCTCGCGGGCGAGGTCGACGGGGGCGGTGCCGTTCGCTCCGGGGGCGAGAGCCAGGACGGTCGTGCCGGTGGACGGGGTGAACGGCGCCCAGGTGGGGGCGCCGGGGCCGCTGGGATCGCCGGTGCGGGCGAAACGGCTCCAGTAGCCGACCATCTCGTCGGACAGGCGCTGCTGGTCCACGGTGAGCGGGCCGGTGTACTGGGCGTTGTCGAACAGGTACTGCAGCTCGCTGGCATGGGCGGCGCCGGTCGGGAAGCTCGGCCGCGGCGGCTGGGACGCCCACGGCGCGCCGTCGTCGGCGAACTCGTAGGCGTACGTCGGGACCTGCCGGGCGAGCAGGCGGGACGTGTCGAGCGCGGGCGCCGCCCAGGTGTAGTCCGTCCACACCGCGGCCAGGGCCAGCGACGGCGAGGGATAGTCCTTCACCGGGTAGCGGGCGAAGACCCTGGCGGCCTTCGTCGGGCCGAACACCGCGGCGATCGTCGCGGTGTAGTCCACGCTGGTGGCCTCGTGCCGGGTGTAGAACTCCTCGCCGGCGACGAACGTGCGGTGCTCCTGGCGGGTCGTCCCCTGCATCACCGGCACCCTCGGGAACCGGCCGGACGTGAGCGCCTCGGTGGGGCTGACCGGCAGCACCCCGCCGCCCACCACCGGCCCGTACCCCTGCCCACCGGCGGTCACCGCCAGCAGCCCGGCCACGGGTTGCCGGCGCAGGCACGCCGCGACGGACGCCGCCGCCGGATCCTTCGTCGACCTGGACGTGCAGCCGACGGCGGAGGACAGGGTCTGCCCCGCCTTCTCGGCGGTCGCGCGGGGCCGGGGCAGCCAGTCGCCCGGGTAGGGCCACCGGCCCGCCATCGTGCACGGCCCGCTCTGGATGATCGCCCGCTGGAACAGCCCCGCGCTGCCCGGCGCCGCCAGATGGGCGCAGGTGCTCGCCCCGCCCGCGGACTCGCCGGCGACCGTCACGTTCGACGGGTCACCGCCGAACGCCGCCGCGTTGCGACGCACCCAGCGCAGCGCCGCCTGCTGGTCCTCCAGCCCGTAGTTCCCGGAAAGCCGCTGGTCCTGGCCGCCGTTGCCGGTGCCGTTGAGGGCCGGATGGGCGAGGAATCCGAGCACACCGAGCCGGTAGTTCAGCGTGACGACGACGAGGCCGCCCTGCTCGACGAGCTGGCGGGCACCGTAGAGATCGCTCGAGCCGGAGTAGAACCCGCCGCCGTGGATCCACACCAGCACCGGGCGCGGTGTTGTCGCGGCGGTCTGGCCGCCCGGGGCGGTCACGTTGAGGTACAGGCAGTCCTCGTTGTCGCTCGGCCGGTCACCCATGAACCCCACCGACTGCGCGCAGGTGGGCCCCGGCCGGGTGGCGTCCCGCGGCGCGCTCCACGGCGCGACCGGCTGCGGCGACCGCCACCGCAGCTCCCCGACCGGCGGCGCCGCATACGGAATCCCCTGAAACGTCCGCACCGCCCGGCCGACCGTCCCCACCACCGGCCCGGCGTCCGTCCCCACCTCCGTCGTGTCCACCGCCTGGTCCCCGCCGGCTGGGGCAGCGTTCACCCTGTCCTCGGCGTGCGCCGTCGCCAGGCCGTCGCCACAGCCGACCAGGCCCAGGCTCGTGCTCATGGCGAGCGTCGCCGCGGCCGCCAGCGAGGCGAGCCGGCGCATCCACGGGCGCGCGGTTCGGCTCGTCGTCGCGCCACGTCGCCCGGCTGGGCCCGTCGTCGCATCGGAGCGTCCAGCCGGGCTTGCCGTCGCCTCCGGGCGACCGGTGTCCCCAGCGGGTCGTCCGGCGTCGATCCTGATAATCGTCCGACCTCCACCTTGGCGGCCACGCGTCGGCGCCGCCGCGATCACGTCTCGTCCCAGAGACGATCCTGTCGCTCGGCGGATGCCTGAACGCGGGGCGTAACTCCCGAACCTCGGGGTAGGCCTGGACCCGCCCGGGAGGCCCGCGGGGCCGCCGGGCGGGGAACCGGATGGCTCACCGCGTTCCGCGGAACGTATCCGACGCCGCCTGCGGCACCCACCGCTCACGGCCCGTTCGGGCGTCAGCGCTGCGGCCGGGAAGCCTGCGGCCGCGGAATCGGTGTGCCGGGGGCGAGCCGGCGCACAGCGGGGACGTGGTCGTCGAGCTCGCCCACCTCGAACCTGTGGTTCCCGATCACCCACCAGAACCGCCCCTGGGCCTCCCCGTCCAGGGAGTACGAGCCGTCGGGCAGCACAACCGCGTGACCGCCGTCCGGCAGTGGCACCAGGATCGCGATCTCCTCGGCCAGCGTGGCGTCCCACAGGCGGATGGTGTTGTCATCGGCGCTGGTGGCGAGGGTGTGGCCGTCGGGGGAGAACGCCATCGTGGAAATCATGGCGAGGTGGCCGGTGAGGACGCGGCGCACTGTGCCGTCGTGGGCGTCGGCGATGAGTACGGCGGAGCCGCAGGCAAGCGCGAGGGTCTGGCCGTCGGGGGCGCAGGCGATCGCCATGACGGAGCTGATCTGCGGTGCGATCACGGTAGGGGTGTCTGCTGGCCGGCACGTACGGCGACGCTGAGGAGTGGGTCCGCTGGGGCATGCCCACCGAGGAGGAGCGCGCCGGTCCAGCGTGTGTCGGTGAAGGCTGCGGTGGCTCGCAGGTCGACGTCGGTCAGACGCGCGCCGGTCAGGTCGGCGTCGGTGAGGTCGGTGTGGGCGAGGCCCGCGTTGGTGAGGTCGGCGCCGCGCAGGTCGGCGCCGCGCAGATCCTGGTGGGACACGTCGCGGCCGGACAGGTCCTGGCCGGCGAGCTGGGCGTGGCCGAGGCTGGCGGGCCGGGACAGCCGTGCGTCGATCCGCAGGACGAGGACGAGGACGAGCGCGTTCGCGTTGGCTGTCGCGGACGCCGAGCGGTCGAGGATGATCTGCTCCGCCAGACCCTCCGCGAGGGTCGTGCCGAGTGGTGACGACGACCTTGGCACTGCCCTGCGCGGCGGCGAGCAGGGTGGTGAGGTGCTCGGTGGCGCGGGCGTAGGTGACGCGGACGGCCAGTTCGTCGTAGCCGTCGAAGAACAGCGCGATCCGGCCCTCGCGCAGCAGGTAGTGGAAGGCGGCCAGGTCGAAGCGGTCCTCGTCCGCGCCGGCGAGGTGGGAGGCGACGAGCTGGTCGAGGCTGTGGGACTTGTCGAGGTCGCGCAGCTCGATGGCCCAGTGACGCCCGTCGAATAGCGGCCGGCGACCTGCTCGGACACCCGGTTGACGACCTCTGGACTGAGGGGGTCCTCGCAGACCAGGACGACCCGCTCGGTGGTGAACCCCGTCGTGGTCGCGGTCCCTCAGCCACAGGTGCGCGGGCGCGGTCGGACTCGCATTCACGGCCTGAAGCTCGGCCTGCGGAAAGCGGAGCCGAGTGATCTGCTCGACCCGCCGCAGCGACGATCCGAATCGCGCGGTGCGCCGCAGCCGAGATGGTGAACGGGAGTCCTCGACCTCGACCACCCGGTCCGGGCGATCCCCGCACCCATGGTCGCCAGCCTTCTCGGCTGACAGGGGTCACGCCATGCGCTCCTTGGTGGAAAGGTCAGGAGAGCAGGACGTCGCAGAAGACGCCGGTGAATCTTCCATAAACTCCGGGGAGTTCGCCGGCGGCGGCGCAGATGAACGTCTTTCCGGCTTCGCCCTTCGCGCCGAGGCCGAGTCCGGGAACGGCCGCACCGGAATCGCAACCCCAGCCAAGGGCGGTGTTACAGGGTAGGCCGCTGCCGTGCTTGGCGGTGGCGCCGCGAACGAACCAGTCCTTCAACGCCGCGCGCGACCGGTCACCGAACCGGCCATCCGGGATCACGCTCGGCACATAGCGGCGCTGGAAGGCCTGCACCAGCGTGAGGGTCGTCTGCCCGTAGACCCCGTCGATGGGGGCCAGCGACACCTTGGTGCCCACCGCCCAGTTCATCCACGTCTGGAGGCTGATGATGCAGGACCCGACCGTGCCCACATACATCAGGCCGCACTCACTCATCTCCAGGGTGATGTGCGTCCGTGCCGGCGACGTGACCGTCGTCGCGTGAGCTGGGGACGCGGCGGTGGCAACACCGCCCACGGCCAGTGCGGCGGCTATCCCGACCGCGGCAAGACGACGTCCGACAATACGAGTGAACCTCATGCGCGCCACCCCGATTGCTTCGCAAATCCGATGGAATCCATGCGAACAGCCGTCACCCGACCTGCCAGCGACTGACGTGCCGCGAGGAAACCCCCCGATGATCGGTTCCCGACGATCAGCCCGGAGCTTACTCGATCTACGACGACCCCGAGGGTGATTGGACCGACCGACGCGTCCATCCACGGCTACGGACTGACAAGCTGGCGGACCGGTGTCAGGACGGGGTGTAGAGGTCGGCGGGGGATGCCGCCGAGCAGACCGTCGGGATCGCAGTCGTCCACGCGTACGGGCAGCACCTGGCGGGCCGCGCCATCGGGGTCCTTGCGCCAGGCGGCCAGCCACGTCGCCTGCGAGGTGCCCGCGGTCTGCGCCAGGAGAGTGCGGGACAGCACGACGAGCACGCGGCGCGACCGGCGCAGCCCCTCGTCGACCCGTCGGGCGATGTTGTCGCCGCCGACGGAGTCCCACAGCTCCAGGAATGTGGTGAACGGCTCCGGGCTCAGGCTGTCGGATCCGGCGGCGGGTGCGCGTTGCGCCGCCTCCAGGGTCCAGGCGATCCACGCGGCCCAGACGCGGTCCGTCGCGTTGTCCGCGCCGCAGACAAAGAAGTCGCGATGACCTGATGTTCCCCCACGATCCCCCACAGTGGGCAGCCTGCCACAATCCGGCGCTGATCCTGCCGGCTGGGTTGTCGGCGGGGTGACCGGCTTATGCCGGGCGTGCGTCGTTCGGGTTCGGGCGGACGCCGGCCCACAGGGTGTCGCGGGCGCGGGTGATGGCGACGAAGAGCTGGCGGCGTTCGAGGCGGAGGCGTTCGCGGTATCCGTCGTCCGACTCCGACGGCTGCCGGGGCGGCGGGAAAAGGTTTCGGTCGGGCAGCGCGACGTGGGTGAAGTCGAGGCTCTTCGACCGGTGATAGGTGCCGACCTTGACGGACGGGTTGCCGCCTCCCTCATAGCACTCGAGCGAGACCGCCGGGATCCTGTTCCGGAGGAGAACACGCAACCAGGTCGCGGCCTCGGCATTCGTCGGGGCGAGGACGGCCATGTCTCCGAAGCGGGCGTCCCGTTCGGTGTGCAGGCGGGTCAGGTGCGCGCACAGCGCCGCCTCCTGCGCCGCCCTGTCCGCCACGGCGGCCTCGTGGACCTCGCCGCCGTGCTGGACCACCTCGACCTCGCGACGGCCGCGTTCCTGCACACCGTCGAGATCGTCGAAACTGTCGTCGCCGACGACCGCCTGGGCGTAGCGCACGATGTTCTCGCGGTTGCGGTAGTTGCGCGTGAGCACCGTGGACCGCCCGACGACGGAGATGCCCGCCTCGGCGAGGGTGAAGCCGCCGGGGTAGATCGTCTGCTGGCCGTCGCCGACGAGGAGCAGACCGCCGGGCCGGTCGCCGACGCACGCGTGCAGCAACTGGACGGCGACGCAGCCCAGGTCCTGCACCTCGTCGACGATCACCGCGTCGTACCGGCGCCTGCCCCCCCGCATCCGACTGCGCGCGGACGTGATCGCGGGCCAGGCGCAGCAGGTCCCCGCCGTCGAGGACACGGCGCTCCTCCCGGAGCTTCTCGTACCGCTCGAACAGCGCCCACACCGCGCGCCGGTGGACGGGCTGCAGCGGCGTGCTGCGCCCCACCCGGGACAGCCGCGCGTACTGCTCGGCGTCGGTCAGGCCACGGGACTTGATGACGACGAAGACCTCCTCCTTCCAATAGTCGAGGGGAAGGCCGAGACGAGCGAGTTCGGAATGCTGCCCGACCTGGGCCCACGCGCGCCAGAAGCAGGTCCCGGCCGCCTTCTCGTCGTACGGTCGGGTCTCGCCGCTCTCCTCCAGGCAACGCTTCGCGACGGTGTGCACGTTCATGAACTCGATCCGGTCGACGTGCTCCGGAGCCATCCTGGCCATCAGTGCGCGATACACCGGCCCGAGTGATTTCACCAGCGTGGTGAACAGCACCCGCTCTCCGCGTGCGGCGAGATATTTGGCCCGGTGCAGCGCGACGACCGTCTTGCCGGTGCCGGCCGCACCGCGGATGCGCGCCGGACCCGAATAGGTGCGGCTGGTCAGGCGGGCCTGCGTGGGATGCAGCCAGGTCATCCAGCCCTCGATGGGCTCCCGGCCCGCCGCGTCCAGCAGCTCCTGCCACAGCTCGTCCCGGCTGAACAGCTCCTCCTGCTCGGCCTGCGTGGCGGCGGGCAGCGGACGCGGTGCGGACGCGGCTGGCCTGCCAGCACCAGCACCGGCACCGTTCACCGGGCGGCGTCCCCGCCGCGGTGTGGAGGCAGCCGGCCGTGCCGGCGTCGGCGTTGCCGGGAGGGAGAGGGGCGGGGGGTCGTCCCGTGGCATGGGCGGGCAGCCCTGATCAAGCTCTTCCTTGACCCTTTCGACGAGCTCGGGGGACAGCCGGGCGCCACGGCGTGCGAGGTCGCGGGCGAGGTCCTGCTCGCCCAGGAGGACGATGCGGCCGAGCTGGTGGCGGATGTTGCGCCGCCCCGCCAACACGAGCATCGCCACGACCTCGGTCGGCGGCAGTCCCGCCGCGATCAGCACATCCTCGACCGCGACCGTCTGGTCGGTGAGTTTCACCAGGTGGTCGGAGGCGTCCGCGTCCCCGCGCAGCAGCCGGCCATCCTCGACGGTCGCCTCGCGCCAGTTCTTCACGTCGATGACGAAGACGCCGCCGTGGCCCACGAGGATCACGTCGATGTTGGCCCTGCGCGTCCCGGGCCATCGCCTGTCCGGCAGGACATGCCAGCGGGCGTCGTCCATGCCGACGAGGACCTGCACGACGTCCTGCTCGCCGCGGGCCCCCGCCGCCCAGTTCTCCTGCTGCCGGCGCAGTACGGACAGGACCTGCTCGTAATGGGTGATCTGGCGCTGGACCCCGTCGATGTCCAGGCCGAGCTGGACCGCCCGGCCGAGCGCCGACGGCGGCCGGCTGAGGTCGGGCGTGGCGTCGCGAGGAGTGGCTGTCGGCGATCCGTTCGCGGGCACGTCACAGCCTCCTCACCCTGGGTCAGGAGCAAGTATGCAGCAAAAGGATGCCTTTAGCTAAGATTTGCTTCCTTTGGGCTTGGGTAGCGCTACCGCTATCTTTCGAATGGACGTTCGGAAAGCCGTCGGCGGGCCGGGGGACTCGCGGCCGGTCGCGGCGGCTCAGGCGGTAGAAGGAGATCCGCTCACGTACCAACGCTCAGCGCAGACCTTGTGGCAGGCGCGACCGTGATCATCGAGGAGGTTGGTGTCGCCGTCGCCGTAGATACACGGCGCGGAGATCTCGGACCAGTGTGAGTCGTCGCTCCAGTCGAGGACCACCGATGTCACCGGTAGTACGGCGAGCGCGCCGGAATGGTCCCGGTCGCAACGCGCGTGGGAACCCGCGCCGCGTAGCCGGCCGGGTCTCGGGGGCGCCGCTCTCTCGGCGGCGATGACCTGCAGGTACACCTGTGCATCGTTCGCCGGTACCCAGTAGTGATGCCGGCCGCGGAAACGTACCGAGAGGAGCTTCCTTTCCGGTACGAGTTCGGCCAGCCGGTCGACGGTGAGGCCGCCGAACACCGGCTCCGCCGAGTACTTCGGATGCGTACCGCGGCAATGGCGCAGATGCCCTGCCGGGCAGGTACCGAAGTGCTCCAGGGTGCACGGCCGCGGGCGGATACGGCCGACGCCGCTGGCGACTGTCCAGCTGCCACGTTTGTGGACGACGCTCCAGGGCAGCTGGTTGGTGCCCAGGGAAGGCACGGCGGCGGACCAGGCCGGCGGCCGGTCATTGCCGTGGAGCCACATGGTCTGCACCCCGGCGGCCCGCGTCCGGGAATCACGGCGGGCGGCCGTCTCCTTGGTGAGCCGGCTTCGCTGGACCTCGGCGCCGACGGGCACGAGGCCACCGGTGATCAGGACATCGGGGCGGCTGCTCCGAAGCCGTCCCTCCTGCACGGCTTCGTAACCGGCGTCTTCCGCACTGCGCTGCAGATAGTCCTGCTGACGTTTGTGCTCGTCACTGACGCCAGTCCCGGCCCGGTGCGTGACGCCGCTGTCGTAGTGGCAGGCCACGCGGGTCCTGCCACGAAGCTGAAAATAGACAGGGGCGTCGGGAGCGGAACAGTCGGCGAGGGCGCACACGAATCGCCCTCGATCTTTCCCTGTGAGCCGCCCCCGCCACTGGTCGAAGATGGTGGACTCGTTCGGGCCGCCGAGATCGGGTTCCCCGAAGTCAAGGATGGCCCCGGACTCGACATGCCTCACCAGGGCTACCACGCGCCGTGCTGCTTTCGTCCGAGTGCGGGGGCCGTGATGGCCAGTATCGCTTTCCGCGCCCAGCCGCCCCCTGGCGTCATCGAAGAATCCTCCTCGGGTCGACCTCCCGAGCATACGCGTACAGCGATCGCAGGTATCCCTGAAGGAGCGGCAATGTCCTGCCTACGACCTCGATACCCGTCCTGATGAGTGGAGAAGAAGGATGATCTTCCGGCCGAGGAATTGCGACGCCAGTCGACGGCGGGCAGGGTAGTCGTGTCGCTGCCCAAACGTGTCGACGACGCTCGACGCCTGCTCCCTCCACGGCCCCGTCTGGATGTCAGCGGCTGCGGCTGGCACCGAGCTGGCTGGCACCGAGCCGGCTGGTGCGCAGATGGTCGAGGGCGGAGTCGAGTGCCGCCTCCAGATGGCGGGTGCTGCCGGTGGACATCTGGATGACGACGCCGCCCTGAATGCCGGCGAGGATGGCGGCGGCCACCGTGTCGGCGTCGAGGCGAGGGTCGATCTCGCCCGCGTCGTGCAGGTGGCGTACCCCGGTGGCGATCTCGGCCTGCCAATGCTGCATCAGCTCGGTGACGACGGCCTGCGAACCGGGGGAGGTCGCGCCGAGATGCGCGGTCAGGACGTGCAGCGGGCAGCGCCGGCCCTGGCGGCGGTAGCGCTCGACGACCGTGTCCCGCCAGGCTGTCCAGCCGTCCCACGTGGTGAGGTTGCCGAGCTGAGGCTGCTGGTCACGCAGCACCGTCTCGGCCTCGAAGCGGGCCACCGCGAGCAGCAGCTCCTCGCGGCCGCCGGGAAAGTAGTGGAACAACTGGCTCTTGCTCGTCCGGGTGTGGGCCCGGATGTCGTCCAGCGTCGCGGCGGCGACGCCGAGATCGCGGATCACCGCGGACGCGCCCTCGACGATGCGCGCCCGCGTGGCGGCGCCCTTCGGTGTCAGCCCGGTCACCAGCGCCTCCGCCTCACCTGTGCCTCGCGAGTGCCGAGCCCTCCCAGGCGCCCTGCGTCCCGCCGTTCTGGACTTGCAAGTCCAATTTTATCTCGGCAGGGTGGCGACCGCATCGCCCCGCCACACCGACAGGAAGGCCCGATCGTGAGCACCGATCTGCGCGGACGCACGGCTCTCGTCACCGGATCCACCGACGGCATCGGCGTCGCCATCGCCCGCGGTCTCGCCGCTGCGGGCGCGCGTCTCGTTGTCAGCGGGCTGAACGCGCAGCGCGGCGAGAAGGTCGCCGCCGCCATCGCCGAGTCCGGCGGCGCCGCCGAGTTCGTCCGTGCCGACCTGGCCGACAGCGCGGATGTGCGACGCCTCGCCGCCGAGGCGCAGCGCATCGCCGGGGGGCCGCTCGACATCCTGGTGAACAACGCGGCCATGCTGCTCGATCCGACCCCGACCGCCGAGGTCGCCGAGGAGACGATCGACCGCGCGCTGGCCGTCAACGTCAGGGCGGTGTTCCTGCTGACCGGGCTGCTCGCCCCGCCGATGGCGGACCGCGGCCGGGGCGCGATCGTCAACCTCGGTTCGATCAGCGGCCTGTTCGGCTCCAGCGGCTCCGCCCTCTACAGCACCACCAAAGCCGCGATCCACTCACTGACGAAGTCCTGGGCGGCCGAGTACGGGCCCTCGGGCGTCCGGGTGAACGCGGTGGCGCCGGGGCCGACCACCACCGAGAAGGTCCAGGCCATGGCCGACTACCTCGCGCCGCTCATCGCCGGCCTGCCGTCCCGTCGCCCCAGCACCCCCGAGGAGGTCGCGGCCGCCGTGCTCTTCCTCGCGGGTGACGCCGCGTCCAACATCCATGGCGCCATCCTGTCCGTAGACGGCGGCCGGGCGGCCATCTGACCAATCGCCGGGTGAGGTCACCGGGTCGCTGCGCGGGCCTCCGGTGGGCCGAACAGGCGGGCGAAGCCGGCGTGGTCGCCGTAGTCCCGGGACTCGATGATCTGCCCGTCCCGCACGCGGACGACGAAAATGTTCGGCACCTCGAACGCGGCGCCGTCGCTGCTGCGGGTGGCGGCGTAGGCGAACTCGACGACCACGACCACGACCTCGGGGTCGGTGGTGCGGTGCACGACCGTGTTCGTCGGTTCGAAGCTGTCGACGCCGCCGAGCTGGTCCGTGGCGGCGAAGTGCTCGCGCAGCCGCGCCGGGGTGAGGCCGGCGAGATCCGCCGCGACGTGACGGTTGACGAGGTCTACCTGCTGATCCGCGGCCTGGCCCAGGTCACCGCCACCACCCCCACCCCGCCGCCGGTGCTCGCCCGCGCCATCGACGTCATCCTCGCCGGCCTATCCACCTGACGGCCCCGCCCACCGCCACAATCGCGAAAAAGCGTGTTACCGCGGGAACGCTTCGCCGGCTCCGGAGCCAGGAGTGGCCGTCGCCAGTGCCGCGAGTCCGGCCTGGCCGGCGGATCAGTAACGGACGGGGCTCTGGCGGAGTGGGGGGTAGACGGTGGAGGGTTCGCCGTCGACGGTGGTGCCGGCGAACTGGAGCATCGCGCGCAACTCGCCGTGCATCGGGGCCGGGTAGTCGAGCGTCGGGGCCGAGATGTCGTCGAGGTTGCGCAGGTGGGCGGGGGAGAGGGTGACGTCCACGGCGGCGAGGTTGGCGGTGAGCTGGTCTGCGCGGCGGGCGCCGACGATCGGCACGACGGTGCCGGGGCGGGAGCGCAGCCAGGCGAGCGACACCGCCGCGGGGGTCGTGCCGAGGTCGTCGGCGATCGCGGTGACGGCGTCGATGACCACGAAGTCCGCCTCGCTCGGGCCGCCGACATACGTGGACCGGGCCGAGTCGGTGACCTCGGCGCCACGGCGGTACTTGCCGGACAGGAAGCCGTTGCGCAGCGGGCTCCACGGGACGAGCGCCATGCCCTGGTCGTCGGCGAGGCCCGCGAGTTCGCCCTCGACGGTCCGCGCGAGCAGCGAGTACTCGACCTGCAGCGCGATGAGCGGCGTCCAGCCGCGCAGCAACGCCGTCGTCTGCGCCTGGGCGGTGAACCAGGCGGGGGTGTTGGAGAAGCCGAGGTAGCGGACGCGGCCGGTGCGGACGAGGTCGTCGAGGGTGCGCAGGGTCTCCTCGACGGGGGTGTTGCGGTCCCAGTTGTGCAGCCAGTACAGGTCGAGGTAGTCGGTGCGCAGCCGGCGCAGGGTCTCGTCGAGCTGGGCGAGGATCGCGCCGCGGCCGGCGCCGCCGCCGTTCGGGTCGCCGGGGTACATGTTCGTGAAGAACTTCGACGCCAGGACGACATGCTGACGCCGCCCCGGACGCCTGGCGAGGTAGTCGCCGAGGATCGCCTCGGAATGGCCGTTGGTGTAGAAGTTCGCGGTGTCGAGGAAGTTCCCGCCGCGGTCGAGGTAGGCGTCGAGGATCCGGTGCGACTCCTCGACGTCGCAGCCGGCGCCGCCGGGATCCTCCCCGAACGTCATCGCGCCAAGGGCGAACGGGCTCACCCGCAGCCCCGAGCGACCGAGGGTGACGTACTGGTCCAGAGCGGCGGGACGGTCCGGCGTGGCGGAGTGATCGAGTGGCATGCGTTCATGTAAACGCGGGCGGAGGACCTCGGGGTAGGCGAATCCGCGCGTGGTCTTGCCTGATCCTACTGAGATCGAGCGGATCGGACCGGCATCGCTCGGCCTGGCGTGGTTGGCTGAGGACGTGCTGAACGCCCCGGAGCTGCTGGCCGAGATCCGCGCGATCGTCGCCGCACGGGCCCGGCCGGACCTGCGCACGGAGATCGACGGGCTGCTGCTGTCGCGGGTCGAGACGGCGGAACCCGACTACTCGCTGACCGAGCCGCTGCTCGTCGTCCTGGCCCAGGGCGGCAAGAGGCTGCTGCTGGGCGAGCACACCTACGAGTACCGAGCGGGGCAGTGTCTCGTCGTGGCCGCCGATCTTCCGGTCACCGGCCACTTCCTCGGCGCGAGCCCGACGAGCCCGGCGCTGGGCGTGGGGCTGGCGCTGCGGCCCGCCGTCCTCGCGCCGCTGCTGCTGGAGATCCCGCCCGTCGTGCGAGGCGCCGGCGCCGCCGAAGCGCGGCAGCACGCGATCGCCACGGGCGACGCCGGGCCGCAGTTGTTGGACGCGGTGGCGCGGCTGCTGCGGTTGCTCGATCGTCCCACCGACCGCGCTGTGCTCGCGCCGCTCGTCGAGCGGGAGATCCTCTGGCGGCTGCTCACCGGCCCGCACGGTGCCATGGTTCGGCAGATCGGCCTGGCCGACAGCGGCCTGTCCCACGTCCGGCGTGCCATTCATTGGATTCGCGACAACTACGCCGAGCCGATGCGGATCGAGGACGTCGCCCGGCTGGCCGCGATGAGCCCGTCGGCGTTCCACCGACACTTCCGCGCGGTCACCGCGATGAGCCCGCTGCAGTTCCAGAAGAGGATCCGGCTCCAGGAGGCCCGAGTGCTGCTGGTCGGTGGCGCGGGCGACGTCGCGGGCGTCGGTCATCTGGTCGGATATGACAGTCCGTCGCAGTTCAACCGCGAGTACCGCCGCCAGTTCGGCGTCCCACCCGGCCAGGACGCCATCCGGCTGCGCGCCGCCGCGACGACGGCCGACGCCGGACGCCCCGAGCGCCGCCTGCCCTGAGGCGGGTCGTGCGGCAGGCGAGGTTCCTGGACGACGGGCCGCCTGGAGGGTCGCGACCCGCCGTCCAGGAACCTCGCGGGAGGAGGCTCCCCGAGGTGTCCCGGTCTCAGACGGCGGCGGCCAGCGAGCGCGGTGCCATCGCCGCTGACCCCCCGCCGGCCCCGGCGCCGAGGGCGGGCCCCGGCTCCAGCGGCCAGCCCATCAGGTCGGCGTATTCCAGCAGCCGGGAGCTCGCGTTGCACGACACCGCCCCGATGACCTTGCCCGCCCGGGTGTAGCAGGCGATGAACTCCAGGTCCCGGGGGGAGCCCTCGGCGAGCCGGCAGGCGTCGGCGAGGCCCGGACGGCCCACGCCGGACAGCTGCACGCCGAACTGCTCGGTCCAGAACCGGGGCAGCGGCATGAACGGCGGCGCCTGCTCCGGGCCGAGCAGCAGCGAGTCGGCGGCCGCCTGGCCGTGCTCCGACGCCGTGATCCAGTGCTCGACGCGCCGGGGCGTCTCGTCGATGCGCAGGTTCGGCCAGCGTGCGACGTCGCCCGCGGCCACCACCGACGGCACCACCAGGGGCACGCCGCCCTCCGGCGCGGCGGTGACGGCGTGGCAGGCCGCGGTGGTCAGCACGCCGTCGCTGATGTCCAGGCCGGATCCTTGCAGCCAGCGGGTCGTCGGCAGCCCGCCGACGGCGACCACGGCGGCATCGGCGTCGACCCGGCTGCCGTCGTCCAGCCAGATCCGCACGCCGCTGGACGGCCGGTTGCGGTCCTTCGGCGAGTCGGCGGTGGCCCAGCGGACCGGGTTGCGGCCCAGCAGCAGGTTGACGTGGTTCTGCCGGTGCACCCGGGTCATCACCCCACCGACCTTGGCGCCGATCGCCGAGCCCATCAGCGCGTCACCGCGGCCGATGACGGACACTTCCATGCCGCGCTTGCGCAGGCTGGACGCCACCTCGCAGCCGATGAAGCCGGTGCCGACGATCGCGACGTGGCGCACGTTGTCCGCGAGCCGCCGCACGAGGCCGCGGCCGTCGGACAGGTCGCGCAGCGCCCAGACGTTCTCCGACCAGATCGGCGCGCCCTTGAGGTGACGGGACTCGACACCGGTGGCGATCACCACGCCGTCGTACTCGAGTTCCTCGCCGCGAGGCAGGATCACCCGGTTGCGGGCGACGTCGAGGCCGACCGCGCGGGTGCCGAGGCGCCACATCGCGTCCAGGTCGCGGTACACCGGCAGGCGCAGGTCGTTGAGCCGCCCGACCTGGGCGATCATCGCTTTTGACAGCGGCGTGCGGTTGTACGGTTTGTGCGGCTCCTCGCCGACGAACACGATCGGTCCGTCGAAGCCGCGCTCTCGCAGGCGCTCGGCGGCGCGCAGCCCCGCGATGCCGGCGCCGACGATCACGACCCGGCGCGACGGCGGCTTGTACTCGAGACGGGTCTGCCCGACCCGCACCAGTGCCTGGGCGATGTCCGGACTGCGTCGACGGGAGTTCATCAGGGCTCGGTCCTCAGGGCGATGGCCTGCATCGGGCACAACCGCGCCGCCTGGCGGACGCTCGGCATCTGCTCCGAGGGCGGGGCGGCGTCGTAGTAGAGGCGGCCGTCCTGGGCGACCAGGAAGCTGGCCGGCGCCTCCATCTGACAGATGGCGTACAGGTGGCACTTGTTGTTGTCGACGCTCACCACGGAGCGTCCCGCCCTCCGGGGGGTACGGCCCTGCCGGCGGCGCACGCTGGGCTGGAAGGACGGCCCGGGCTCCGCGCGGCGGATCGGCGTGTATCCGTATCCGCCGAGGTCGGCGAGCGGGGCGACGTCGAGGGGCCCGGTCGGCGGGGACACGGGCAGGGGCACGGGCACGGGCAGCGGACCACTGGCATCGATGACCGGATGCGAACCGCTGGTCGCGGGCCCGAGCGGCTCGATCGCGGCGACCTGCGCGCCGGCGGGCGCGACCTCGCCGGCAGCCGCGATCGGCCCGGTGTTCACGATGGGACCGGTGCCTGCGACGGGCCCGGTGTTCACGATGGTCCCGGTGTTCACGATGGTCCCGGTGTCCGTCACGACGGGAGCGACGGTCCAGGTGTTCTGGCCCGTGGACGGTGGATACGTGGCGAACGGCCCCGTGTTGACCGTGCCGGCTGAGTCCCACCTGGCCGAGTCCCACCTGGCCGAGTCCCACCTGGCCGAGTCCGACCTGGCTGATTCGAAGCTGCCGGTGTCGAATCTGCCCAGGTCGAAGGAGCCGGTGTCGAGAGGGCTCGGCGTCGCGGGGCCCGCGGCCAGGGGGTCGGCGCCAAGCGGGTGGGCGCCAAGCGGGTGGGCGCCAAGCGGGTGGGCGCCAAGCGGGTCGGCGCCAAGCGGGTCGGCGCCGGGAGGCGTGGCGCCGCGAGGGCCGGTTCCGCCGGCGGGAGCGGCCATGCCGCCGGGGCTGATCCGCAGGGGGGCCGCGGAGCCGGCCGGGCGGTCGTTCCCGCGGCGCGGCTCGCTGGGCGGCGGGAACGGCGGCGGTGGGTTTCTCACCAGCTGGGCGCCACCGGCCTGGCCGGCGGAGTTCGTCCACCCGGCCAGGCCCGAGTACACCGCCAGGTACGGGTCGTCCGCTGCCCGCTCTGGCAGCCGCTGAGCCGGCGGCGCCCAGCCGGCCGGGCGGAATCCGTCGGGCCTGGCGCCCGGAAAACCATCGTCACCGACGATAGATCCCATTCTCGAATTCCTCCACAACGTCGAACCACTGGTCGGGCTGGTCCTGCTTCATCGCAGGCGAGAGAACCCGCATCACGGTGAGTACGAGGGCCACGAACAGGACGGCCGCCATCGCCGCCCAGATGACGCCGAAGTGCTGCTCTCGCGATGCCACCGCGCTGTGTACCGCGATCAGGACGAATCCCGGGTAGCTGAGCCAGTGGAGCCAGCGCCACCGGCGGTAGTTCATGCGGTGCTGGAACCAGATGGAGATCGTGACCACCACCACGACCTCCAGCCCGAGTATGCCGGCCGAGATCGAGGACGCGGCTCCACCGAGCCAGGGCAGCAGTATCTTGCTCTGGGTGTAGTACACGTCGTGGCGGAAGTACTGCACCTGGGCGTGCATGACCGCGAATCCGAGTGCCAGCACCGTCAGCATGAGGTGGCCGCCGTAGAGGGTCTGACGGCGAATCTGCCGGTCGGCCATGCGGGTGGCCAGCAGAATACCCCAGATGACGGTGGCCGCCATCAGGAAAAAAGCGGTGTAGCCAAGAATGCCGGCGATATGGGTAAGGGTCGAGTCGGACGTGACCCCAGGGCGGATCTTCGGTTTTGCAACTACGGTCAATGCAGTACTCAGCGACGTGCTCGCCAAGGTAACCCTCCGGGATCATCCCCCCCGGTAGCACCTCGGGACAAACGGTAGCAGAGGGGTCTGATACGCACCAGACCGGATACCACCCCGAGCCCGTCTCCGGCGTCGACCGTCACCGTCCCGACAGGCGGGGCCGGGTAGCAGTTTTCCGAGGGTTGTGACTCGGGGCGTGACCTGGTCGTCCGTGGGCGGAACGCGAAGGTCGCGGGTCGGCGACAGGGCGTCGATGCCGGTTCCCGCAGGTGAGCCTTCACCCGAACGTGCCATCCTGCCCAACTTCATGCGTACTGGGCCTACCTCCCCGTCGAGAGCGCCCCCGGGTCCGCCCCGCCGATCGGCCCCGCAACCGCGGGAACGGCGCATCCTCGCTGTCGCGATTCTGCGCCGGCCCCGCCGTATGCCGATGTGGGCTTATTGTTGGCCGGGTGGGTTCACTGCGGGATTCCGGTCGGCGCCGGGGTGGGCGGGGCAGGCGGGTGGTGCGCCGGGCAGTCCGGGAACCGAACCATCAGGATGCTGAAGATTTCCCTAAGAAGTCTGAAGATCTCCCTGAATGATGGACTGGCCGCAGGGAAGCCGCGTGGTCAGACGACGAGTGCGGGAACCTTCGAGAGCGCGTCGTCGAGTCGCGTCGCGGTGGCGATGAGCGCCTTGCGATCGGGATCCGCGACGGTGGAGTAGTCGATGTAGCGATCGCCGGTGCGCAGCGTGGCGAGTTTGCCGGTGATGCCGGTCAGTTCGGTCTGCACCTGCTCCGCGAGCCCGTTGTCGGCCTGCTCGACGGTCGGCCGCAACAGGGTGAAGATCTGGTTGGCGGACTCGACCTTTCCGGCGACATCCCACAGGCCGGTATGGGAGTAGTGGTCCTCCAGGGCCGGCAGGTGGACCTCGAGCGTCTCGTCGATCGACGCGGCCGCGCCGTTCGCCAGCTCGACCGGGGTGAACGAGTGCGACCCGAGCAGGTCGCGGAACGCGGCGATGTCGGTGTCCAGCCGGGTGGCCAGCGGCGCCGCGCCGGTCAGCGACCGATCACCCCAGAGCATCTTCTCCAGCCGGTGGAAGCCGGTCCATTCGGTCTGGTCGCCGTCGCCCTCCTGCGCGGCCGTCTCCCGCGCGTCGATGGCCATGTCCAGCTTGCCGTCGTCCACGTGGTCGCCGACGAACTCGATGTTCTCGTAGATGAGGTGCGCCGGGCCGTAGGCGTTCATCGCGGCGGTCATGTCGCCCGCGCGGATCGCGTCGGTGAAGACCTTGGTCTTAGTGACGAGCTGGCCGGCCTGCCCCACGGCGTAGGTGTGGTAGGAGGTCGCGATCGCCTGCTGCGCCGCGCTCAGCGTCGGGGCGGCGGCGGAGCCGGTGACCGCGAGCGGGCCTGCCTCGTTCTTCGCACCCTCGCAGCCGAGGCTGTAGGAACCAGCGGCCAGTCGGACCGAGAAGGTGCGCGTCGACCCGGGCATGAGGTTCTCCCGGGAGGCGAGGATGTCGTCGTCGCCGGCCCGGGACAGCTCGATCTCGCTGACGTCGTCCGCGTCGACGTTGCGGACCGTGAAGGAGACCGGCCCGGCCGGGACGCTCGCGGGGCTGGCGGAACAGCCGTCGGCCGTGACGGAGACGGCGACCGCGACGGCGGCGCTCCCGGACCTGGGCGCGGCGCCGCTCGCCCCCGCGGCCTGGCCGTCGCCGGAGCCGCTGGAGCCGCCGCCGCAGCCGGCGGTGACGGTGCTGACGGCGAGGGCCGCCAGCGCGGCGAGGGTGACGGCCGGACCGCGCCGGCGACGGCCGCCGAATCGGCGACCGGGAGCGTCCGAGCTGCTCCCCGGGTGCGGCGACGTGATGGGACCAGCAGGAGTGGCGGTATCCATGGGTGCTCCACAAAGGATGTTCGGCCCCCCCAAGGGCACTGCAACGCTGTCGCTCCCAGGACGGTATGTCCAGATATATGCCGCCTTGACATGCTTCGGTGTGTCGCATGGAATCGCCAGCTCGGACGTCGCTTCCGGTGAGCCGGATCACGGTTCGCCGCGCTCATCCTGGTGAGAACGCCCGGGGGGCGCGGGACGGCCGGCCGTATTTCCCGTGGCCGATTCGATGCGGCTGGCATCAACCTGCACGGGCGTCAACCTGCACGAACGTTCTTTCGGTCGGCGACTGCTTGACGGTGGCGAATCCGGCACCCTAGGATTTCCCTGCCGGAACTGCTTTGTATCGTCTCGCGGAACGCGCCCCCGTTTGTGAACGCAAAGGAGTGGACGGTCATCGTGGCTACCTCCGTTGATGAGGTTCCGGAGCGGCTTCGAGTCGACTTCGACGTGTTCTCTCCGGCGCTCACCGAGCCGGTCGACCATTTCCAGGATGATGTCGCGGCGCTGGCCGCGCGGGGGCCGGTGCTCTTCTCCACCGCCCACGGTGGGCACTGGGTGGTCACCGGCTATCAGGAGATCTTCGATGTGCTGCGCGATCCGGATCTCTTCTCCAGCTGGCCGAACTCGCTGGTCCCCAACGGCGTCGCCCGCACGCTCCCGCTCGAGGTCGACCCGCCGGACCACGCGGTGTTCCGGCACCTGCTGCAGCCGCTGTTCAGCCCGACCCGGATGGCCACGCTCGAGCCGCGCATCCGGGCGATCGCGGGCGAGCTCATCGACGGGTTCGCCCCGCACGGGCGGGCGGAGTTCATCACCGCCTTCGCGCACGAGCTGCCGGCCCGGGTGTTCCTGGCGCTGATGGGCTGGCCGCTGAGCGACGCACCGCTGTTCAGTGAGTGCACCGACATCGCGGTCCGCGGGATTCCCGGGGCGAGCGCCGAGGAGAACGAGGCGGCCCGCGCGCGGGCGGCCCAGCGCATGTTCGCCTATTTCGGCCAGGTGATCGCCGACCGGCGCGCGGGCATCGGCGCCGACGAGGACGACGTCACCCGGCAGATCATCGACGCCGAGGTGGAGCTCGCAGGTCAACGGCGCCGGCTCACCGACGACGAACTCGTCAACCTCTTCTTCCTGCTGCTCATCGCCGGGCTGCACACCGTGCAGGGAACTCTCGCCTGGAGTGTGCAGTACCTGTCGCGCCATCCCGACCAGCGCCGGCGCCTGCTGGACGATCCCGCGCTGATTCCCGCCGCCGTCGAGGAGCTGCTGCGCATCGAGGCCGCGGTGTCCCCCGGTCGCCGGGTCACCCGTGACACCGAGTTCGGCGGGGTCACCCTGAAGGAGGGCGACCGGGTGCTGCTGGTGCTGGCCAGCGGCAACCGGGACGAGCGCGAGTTCGACGCCCCGGCGCGGCTGCGTATCGACCGGGCGCCGAACCGGCATCTGTCGTTCGGCGTCGGCCCGCACCGCTGCATCGGCTCCCACCTCGCCCGCGTCGAGCTGCGTATCGCGCTGGAGGAGATCCACCGCCGCCTGCCCGACTACGAGCTGGACCCGGAGCACCCCCCGGTGTCCAGCCCGAGCCAGGTCCGCGCCGTCCACGAACTCCCGATCGTCTTCACCGCCTCCGTTCCGGTGGGCTGACCGCGCATCGGACAAGTCCCCGCGGGCCCGTCGACAGCGGGCGGATCGGATCTGCCGGCGGGGGAGCTGGCGCCCCTCTGCGAGGATGAGGTGTGTCCCGGTGTCGGCCCCTGCGCGTGGCGACGTGCCTGTGCCTGCTCGCCTGTCTCTCGTTGCTCGTCGGCTGCTCCGCCGGCGGAACCCGCCGGGCCGGCGGGCCCGGCGGGTCCGGCAGTGCCACCAGCGGGCCCGGAGGGCGCCGGGCCGCCGCGGCCGGGCTGGACAGCGGTCCGGGGGCGGCCGCGGGCGGCCTGGACGTGCGGGTGGAGAACGGGCGGCCGGGAGCCGAATGCGGGCTGAGCCAGCTCGGCGCGCAGCACGCGGTCGAGGGCTTCGCCGACCGGGTCAGCATTCGGCCGGGCGAACCGGTGCGGCTTTTCGTGTCGACGACGGCGCCGTCGCTGACGGTCTCGGTGTTCCGTACCGGCTGGTACGGCGGGCGGACCTGCCGGCTCATCGCGACGACCGGCCCACTGCCCGGCGCCGCGCAGGCCCAGCCCGGTCACGCGCCCGGGACGAACACGATCTCCGCGGCCGACTGGCGGCCCACCGCCAGCTTCGCCACCGCCTCCTGGCCGCCCGGCGACTACCTGTTCCGCCTCGACGCGTCCACCGGCGACCACCGGTACATCCCGCTCACAGTCCGCGGGCCGGGCGCGGCCGGACGGGTCGTCATCCTCAACGCCGTCACCACCTGGCAGGCCTACAACGCCTGGGGCGGCTACAGCCTCTACCACGGGCCGCGCGGATTCGCCGACCGGGCCCGGGTCGTCTCGTTCGACCGGCCCTACGACTACGGCGACGGCGCCGCCGACTTCACCGGCAACGAGCAGCCCCTCGTCGCCCTCGCCGAGCGGCTGAACCTGCCGGTCGACTACGAGACCGACGTTGACCTGCACGCCGACCCGCATCTGCTCGACGGCGCCCGCGCCGTCATCTCCCTCGGCCACGACGAGTACTACTCCCCGGCGATGCGCACCGCGCTGACCGCAGCCCGCGACCGCGGCACCAACCTCGCGTTCCTCGGCGCGAACGCCGTCTACCGGCGCATCCGGCTCGACCCGTCGCCGCTCGGCGCCGACCGGCTGGAAACGGCCTACAAGGTCGCCCAGGAGGATCCCGTCTACGGCCGTGACGACGCGCGGATCACCGCGAACTGGCCGTCGCCGCCGCGGGCGAACCCGGAGAGCTCCCTGACCGGCGGCATGTACCAGTGCAATCCCGTCCACGGCGACATGGTGATCTCCCGCCCGCAGTCCTGGCTGCTCGCCGGCACCGGGCTCGCCGCCGGCGCCCGGCTGCCCGGCCTGATCGGCTCCGAGTACGACCGGGTCGACGACGCCTACCCGACGCCGCACCCCATCGAGGTGATCGCCCATTCGCCCATCACCTGCCGCGGCGCCCCCGACCACTCCGACGTCTCGTACTACTCGGCGCCGTCCGGCGCGGGCGTGTTCGACAGCGGCACCAGCGCCTGGGTGTGCGCGCTCGCCGACGTCTGCGGCCCCGGCGCCCACGGCCCCGCCATCCAGCAGCCCATCACCCGGATCACCACCACCCTGCTGACCGCCTTCGCCGCCGGCCCCGCCGGCCGGACGCACCCGGCCGTCGACGCCGTCCCCGCCGACGACCGGGCCGTCGCCGCGCCCGGCGAGAACAACTGAGCCACCCCGGCGAGGGCGACCACCCATGTACGTCGCGGGACCCCGCGCGAACGCCCCGCCTGCTCGTCCCTGCCGCCCAGTCGAGCGTCGCCGTCGCGCCCTCTCCCTGAGCCGCGATCGTGTCCACCCGTTGGCCGCCGCGGTACCTCGCCGCCCTACCTGCCAAGATGAGATGAGACAGATGTTATGTTCCATCTAGGCTAGCGTGGGCGGGGTTGGGAGAGGTTGATCGTGGCGATGGTGGTGACGGCCGGGCGGGGTCTGGTCGATGATGGTCGGGTGAGCGAGTCCGAGTCCGCGCGGCCTGATCCGGAGGTCGAGCCGAAGGCGAAGCGGCGGACGTTCACGGCGGAGTACAAGGCGCGGATTCTGGCGGAGTATGACGCGGCCGGGCATGGTGAGAAGGGTGCGATTCTTCGCCGGGAGCGGTTGTATTCTGCGCATCTGGTGGAATGGCGTCGGGCGCGGGATCAGGGTGCGGCGGAGGCTTTGTCGAGGCCGCGGGGCCGGCCGGCGTCCGATCCACGGGACAAGGAGATCGAGCAGCTGCGGGCCCGGCTGGCCCGGCAGGAGAAGGAGCTTGAGGCGTCCCGGCGCGTGATTGATATTATGGGAAAAGCCAACGCGCTCTTGGAGGCGCTCTCCGAGAGCATTCCCGACGTCTCCCGGGAGTCGCCGCGGAAGGAGAACGGATAGCCGAGGCGTGTGCTGTGGAGTTGGCCGGGGTCGTCGGGCCGGCGAAGGCCTGTGAGCTGACGGGGCGGTCACGGGCGACGTTCTACCGGCGTCACCGTCCGCCTGTGGCGGCGGCGCGGCGGTCGCCGAAGCCGTACAGCGAACGCGTGCAGCCGCGGGCCCTTTCTCCCGGTGAACGCGCCGAGGTTCTGGCGGTTCTCAACTCGGAGCGGTTCGCGGACATGTCGCCGGCGTCGGTGTGGGCGACGCTGCTCGATGAGGGCGTCTACCTGGCGTCCTGGCGGACGTTCTACCGGATCCTGGCCGCCGAGGGCCAGACCGGGGAGCGTCGCGGCCAGGCCACGCACCCGCCGCACGTGAAGCCCGAACTGCTCGCGGCGGCACCCAACCGGGTGTGGACCTGGGATATCACGAAAATCAAGGGACCGTCGAAACACAGCTATTTTTATCTGTATGTCATCCTTGACATCTTCAGCCGGTATGTGGTGGGTTGGATGCTGGCGTCGAACGAGTCGGGTGAGCTGGCGAAGGAGCTGGTCACACAGACCTGTGAGAAGTACGGCGTCGACACGTTGCGGCTGACGGTGCACGCGGACCGGGGTTCGTCGATGACGTCGAAGACCGTCGCGATGCTCTACGCGGACCTCGACATCGTCCGGTCGCATTCCAGGCCGCGGGTCTCGAACGACAACCCCTACTCGGAGTCCCAGTTCAAAACATTGAAGTACCGGCCCGACTTCCCTGACCGGTTCGGTACCATCGCCGAGGCGCGCCAGTTCTGCCGCCGGTTCTTCGCCTGGTACAACCATGAGCACAGACATTCAGGAATCGGCTACCTCGCACCGGCGGTCGTGTATTTCGGCCAGGCCGAGGCGGTGCACGCCGCCCGCGGCCACGTCCTCGACGCCGCCTACGCCGCGCACCCGGAACGGTTCGTGAACCGGCCCCCGGTCCCGCCACCACTCCCGAAGCCCGCCGGGATCAACCACAAGCCCGGCGACCAGGCCGACGCCGCCGGCGTCCCCGAACGATCGGAGGTCGTCCCCCCACAGAGATCGACTACAGGGTAATCCACAAAGAATCTTGTCCTAAAGATCTTGACAAGTTCCGCCGGTGGACGCGCACCGATCCCTCGCCGGTCGGCGCATCACTACTAGAAAGATCCTTCTTGCTAGAATTGGTCCCCTGACCTGGGAATATGCTTGCCTCGGCGGTCTACTTGAAACCTACATGAAAGCCCCTGCCGCCTCGCGGGCGCGCCCCAGCGTGCTCGCCGACCCGTCCGACCCGACCGGCCGAACCGACCTGAAGGATCTTAGAGTGGTCCGCGTGACCGCAAACCGCGTCGACGCGGCGCTTGCGGCCCCGATCGATGAGGTCGGAGCGCTGCTGCTCGCCACGCCCGAAGATCAGTGGTTCGATCGGAAAAGCTCCCGGATCGCACCCAAAGACCTCGCAGTTCCGCTCGTCGCGTTTGCGAACGCCGAGGGGGGCATTATCGTTGTCGGGCTACACGGCGGTAAGGTGGAGGGGTTGCGGGACGCGGCGAAGAAGCTCAACGACTTCCGTCAGGCACCGATCGACTTCACCAGCCCCCCAGTCCGTGCCAGATTCAGTCAGATCAATTGCCGGAACGATGGCGGCCATCTGGACGTCCTTCTCGTCGTGCGGGTCGACCCAAGCGAGCGCGTGCACGAACTGGTGAACGGGGAGTGTTATCTCCGGATTGGCGACGAGTCCCGGAAGCTCGGATTCCAGGCTCGCCAGGAGCTGGAGTTCGACAAGGGACAGGCTCAGTACGATGGCATGCCTGCACCCGGCGTGGCGGTGAATGATCTTGATGGCGCGCAGCTCCAGGTCTATCGAGAGAAGACCGGCGCCACGCGAACGTTCGAACGGCTGCTGGAGGCCCGCAGTCTTCTTGCGCGGGACGGGCGGGTCACGAATGCGGGCTACCTGCTGTTCGGTGCGCACCCACAGGACATATTCCCTCAGGCGTACATCCGGATACTTCGCTTTTTCACCGTTGAGCGTGGGACAGGCTCGCGTCTCGGGCTGGACGACAGCTCGGACATACGGGTCGAAGGTTCGATACCTCAGTCGATCCAGCGTGCCAGCGACATCATCGAGGAGTTTGTCCCCAGGCGGCGTGTGCTGGGCGACGAGGGGACCTTCGTCGGCCGAGCGATCGTTCCGCGCGATGCCTGGCTGGAAGGCCTCGTGAACGCGGTGATCCACCGGTCGTACAGTCTGGGGGGTGATCACATCCGTGTCGAGATCTATCCGAACAGGATCGAGATCGAAAGCCCCGGCAGGTTCCCCGGACTGGCTGACCCGTCGCGCCCGCTCGACATCAGCCGTTTTGCTCGAAACCCTCGTATCGCGCGCGTGTGTGCCGATCTTAGGATTGCACAGGAGCTGGGCGAGGGAATCAAGAGAATGTTCGAGGAGATGCGGCGGGTGGGGCTCACTGATCCGCTTTACAAGCAGAGTGCTGGAAGCGTGCGACTCGTGCTCGCCGCGCTTCCTCGCCTTGATCCCAGGCTGATCTCCCGCTTGCCGACGAGAAGTCAGGACGTGCTCGACCTGCTGCGGGCGAGCGAGACGCCGCTCGGAACTGGCGAGGTCGCCGAGCGTCTCATCATGAGCAGGCCGGCCGTGGCGTCCCGACTGCGGGCATTGGAGAAGGAGGGTCTGGTCCGCTGGTCGGGAAAGTCGAACAAGGATCCCCGCGCCGTGTGGTTGCTGCGGGAGTAGGCCACGTGGACAGGCGGATCGCTGCCCGGTGCGGGTGCGCGGGTGCGTCCGGCGGCAGATGCTGGCCGCGGGGGAGGCACCGAGGGGCGGGGGGACGTGATGCCCGGCGGCCGGGATGTGGGCGACAGCGGACGTGAGCCCGATCGAGGCGGGGACTCCGGCGCGGGGCGGCGGCTGCCCGGGGGCGTGCCCAGGCGGGTGGGTGGGCGCGT
The DNA here is from genome assembly GCF_059816245.1 of Frankia sp. RB5. NCBI lineage: Bacteria > Bacillati > Actinomycetota > Actinomycetes > Frankiales > Frankiaceae > Frankia > Frankia sp. RB5. Next base: position 8,387 of record NZ_JCBATA010000050.1, on the reverse strand, counting down.
TCCCGGGTGGGCGGTCGGGCAGGCCGGGCGGGCCGCCGCGGTGGGGGAGCGGGTGCGCGAGCGGGTGCGGGGGCGGCTGCGTGGGTCGGCGGCCGAGGAACTGGGGCGCAGGCTGCACGAAGGGGATCTGATCAACGGTGCGATGAACCTGGCCGCGCTGACTCTGATGATGTTCTTTCCGTTCATCATCACGCTGGCGGCGGTGTCGCCGTTGCGGCCGGGTGGCGCCGCGGAGATCGTCGTGCGGCGGATGGGGCTCGATCATGACGCGGCGCTGGCCGTCGAACGGCTCTTCGCGCCGCAGGGCGGCGGCACGGCGCGATCCGGCTGGACGGTGGTGGGGGTGGTCTGGCTGGTCCTTGGTGGGCTGAGCCTCGCGGCCGCGGTGCAGTCGGTGTATCTGCGGGTCTTCCGGGTGCCGGCGATCGGATGGCGGCGGGGGCTGCCGGCCCAGGCGGTGTGGCTGGCCGGGTTGATCGTCTTTCTGGCCGGCAGCACGGCAGCGGGGGCGGTGCTCACCCGCACCGTCGGCGGCCAGGCGGCCCAGGCGGCGCTCGTCACCCTGGCGCTGGGGCTGTTCCTCTGGGGCGGGGCGTGGATCCTCGTCCTCGGCCGGCTGAGCTGGCGGGAACTGCTGCCCACCGCCGTGCTCACCACGATCGGCCTGACCGGGCTCGGGGTGGTCAGCAGGCTGACCTTCTCGTCGTCCATAGTGCAGAACGAGCGGAGCTACGGAAATATCGGTGTCGTCTTCACGCTGCTTTCCTGGCTGATCGGCCTGGGGGTCGTCCTGACCGGCGGGGCCATTGTCGGAAAGTGGTACAACGAAAGCGGCCTCTCCCTCCTCCGTGCTTTCCGGAGGATGGGTGGCCGAGGACGCCGGGCCGGTCACCGTGACCGTGCCCCGACCCGGCGGATCTGAGCCGAGCGACCGCTGCTACTCGTCGTCGGAGATGGCGGCCTCGAACCCGAGGGCCCGCAGGACGCTGCCGGCCGCCGACACCACCCTGGCGCTGCCGACGATCGGCGCGATGGCGGTGGTGACGCCCTTCGCGTCCTTGGCGGTGAGCCCTGCTTCCCGGGCGGCGGCGAGGTTCATCATGTACGAGGCGGGGGCGGAGCCCTGCGCGATGAGAGCGGCCAGCCGTACCAGGTGATAGGTGCGTTCGTCGAGACCGGACCGCTCGAGGGTGTCCAGGTGCATCTGGACGAGTTCCTCGAAGACCGGTGCCTCGCCGTTGGCGATCGCGTCAAGTGTCCGCTCCGGTGCCAGCGTCGTCATGGTTCTCTCCCCGATTCGGTGAATGGAAATTCGGCAGACGCCGCATTCCCGGCGAGTTCTACCCGGGGTGGACGCAGGCAAACTCCGTCCTCCCGGCGTGGATATTCTCGAGAAGGGTTGTCGATATTTGTCGGAATTTCCGGATCGATCGCTGCGGGCGCGATCAAGGGGCATTCTCTGGTTCACTCCTCACGGCGCCGAACTCGGCGCGGCCGCAAGATCGGGCCCCGGCGGGACCTGTGGGAGGAAACGTGTCGTGGACACCTCCGCCGAGCCGTGGTGAGGACGATGCGCATCCCGCCGGCACCGGCGCCGGCATGGAAACGGCTCGGGGTGGGGGGCGGTTGCGGACCGTCTGGGCGTCGGTGCTGCTGGTCCTGGCCGTGCTGCTGGCGCCGTTCGCCGTGGTCGCCGCCTGGCTGGACTCGTCGATCTCCGACACCGACCGTTATGTGTCGACCGTCGCGCCGCTGGCCGCCGATCCCGCCGTCCAGAACCTCGTGATCGATCGGCTGACGACGCGGATCGTCGACAACGTCGACGTCAAGGGGGTTACCGGTTCGCTCGATGACGTGCTGCGCCGCAACGGCGCTCCGGCCGTCGTCGCCGACCACGCGGACGCGCTGTCGGGGGTGCTGTCGTCCGCGGTCACCGACGTGGTGCACGAGATCGTCGCCGGGGTCGTCGACAGCGACCAGTTCGCCGATCTGTGGACGGCGGCGAACCGTCGGGTGCAGCCGGCGGTGATGAAGGTCCTCACCGGCACGGGCGGCGGCGCGATCACGACGTCGGGGAACGCGATCGTGCTGGACGTCGGGGCCGTGGTCGACGAGGTACGCAAGCGGCTGGTCGACGCCGGTTTCGGCGCGGCGGCGAAGATCCCCGACTCCGACCGCACGATCGTGCTGCTGCAGACGAAGGAACTGAGCCGGGTCCAGGACTGGCTGCGAGTGCTCGACGTGCTCGGGCTCTGGCTGCCCGTCGCCGCCGGGCTGCTGCTGCTGGCCGGGGTGCTGCTGATGCCGGACCGGCGGATCGCGCTGATGGCCGGCGGCGTCGGCGTCGGCGCGATGATGATCGTCCTGCTGGTGCTGCTCACGCTGCTGCGCCAGCGTTACCTGGACTCCGTCCCGTCGTCGGCGCAGACGCGGGACGCGGCGTCGGCGATCTACGACACCCTGCTGCGCTACCTGCGCGGCAGCGCCGAGGCCCTGCTCACCCTCGCCGCGATCGCGATCGCGGCCGGCTGGCTGGTCGGACCGGCTCGGGGCGCCCGGGCCGTGCGGCGCGGGACAGGGCGGGCCACCTCGGCCACAGGCAGCAGGCTGGCGCGCAGGGGGCTGCGCACCGGCGCGGTGGGCCGCTGGCTGACCGAGCACCGCCCGCTGACCAGCGGGATCGTCATCGCGGCCGGGGTGCTGACGCTGGTGTTGTGGAGCTACCCGACGGCGGTCACCGTCGCCATCGTCCTGCTGGTCGTCGTCGCCGCGCTGGCACTGCTGGCCATCCTCGCCGCCGCCGCGACACCCGCGACACCCGCGCCGGGCGGGCCGGAACTGCGCGCACGGTAGCGGTCGAGATGCGTTCAGTGGTGTCCGGGTGCATCGTGGAGGCGGGTTCGGCTGGGAGGAGTGCCTGGTGAGCAGCTATCCGCCGATTGGCGACCACGGCCTGATCGGGGACCTCCAGACCGCGGCGCTGGTGTCGGCCGACGGGTCGATCGACTGGTGGTGCACGCCGCGCTTCGACGCGCCCAGCGTCTTCGCGTCCCTGCTGGACAGCGAGCGGGGCGGGCACTGCCGTTTCGCCGCCGACCTGTCGCCGCAGGCCGGAGCGTCCGGCCGGCAGCTGTACCTGTCGGACACGGCGGTGCTCGTCACCCGGTACCTGGCGCCCGAGGGCGTCGGCGAGGTCGCGGACTTCATGGAGCCGCTGGCGACCAGCGCGCCGAGCGGACGGCACCGGCTGGTGCGGATCGCCCGGGTGGTGCGGGGACGGGTGCCGTTCACGTTCACCTGTCAGCCGCGCTTCGACTACGGACGGGCGTCACATACGCTCACCCTGAGTGACGCCGACGCGCGCGCCGCCGTCTTCCGTGCCCCGCACGGGGACCTGCACCTGCAGGCCACCGCCCCCATCACGTTCGAGGCCCGCGACGGCGACGTCTGGGCGCGGTGCACCCTGGAGGCCGGCGAGGTGGCCGCGGTCGTGCTGACCAGCGTGCCGAGCGGCGGCGCCGCGCCCGAGCCGTCGACGCGCGCCGGCATCCGCGACGAGCTGCAGCGTTGCCGCGCGTTCTGGATCGACTGGCTGCGCGCGTGCACCTACCGCGGCCGCTGGCGGGACATGGTGAACCGCTCGGCGATCACGTTGAAGCTGCTCACCTACGCCCCGACCGGTGCCCCGATCGCCGCGGCGACCATGGGGCTGCCCGAGCAGATCGGCGGCGAACGCAACTGGGACTACCGCTTCACCTGGATCCGCGACGCGTCGCTGTCCGTGCGGACGCTGATCGACATCGGGTTCACCCGGGAGGCGCACGACTTCCGTCACTGGCTGCGCGACCGGGTGGCCGCGGGCGTGTCGACGTCCGGCGAACCGCTGCAGATCATGTACCGGGTCGACGGCGACCCCTACCTCACCGAGGAGACGCTCGACCATCTGGAGGGCTACCGGCGCTCGGCACCGGTGCGGGCCGGCAACGCCGCCGCCGACCAGATCCAGCTCGACATCTACGGGGAGGCCACCTACGCGCTGGCGGCCACCGGCGACGTCGGCGCGATCGAGGGCTGGCGGGCGTTCGCCGGGATGCTCGACTGGCTCGCCGACGCCTGGGACCGGCCCGACGAGGGCATCTGGGAGACCCGCGGCGGCCGGCAGAACTTCACCTACAGCCGGCTGATGACCTGGGTCGCCTTCGACCGCGGCCTGCGTCTGGCCGCCCGGTTCTCCCGGCCGGCGGACGTCGCCCGCTGGACCCGGGCCCGCGACGCCGTCTTCGACCAGATCCTCGACCGCGGCTGGAACCCGAAGCGGGAGGCGTTCATCCAGCACTTCGACACCGATGTCCTCGACGCGTCGCTGCTGCTCATGCCGCGCGTCGGCTTCCTGTCGCCGGTGGATCCGGCGTGGCTGTCCACCCTGGACGCGATGGAGCGCGAGCTGGTCAGCGACAGCCTCGTCTACCGGTACAACCCCGAGGCGTCGCCGGACGGGCTGCGCGGCGCCGAGGGCACGTTCAACCTGTGCAGCTTCCTGTACGTCGCGGCGCTCGCCCGGGCCGGGCGGCTCGTCCAGGCCCGGTACGCCTTCGACAAGATGCTGACGTACGCCAACCACGTCGGCCTGTTCGCCGAGGAGATCGGGCCGTCGGGGGAGCAGCTCGGCAACTTCCCGCAGGCCTTCACCCACCTGGCCCTCATCGACGCGGCCCTCGCCCTCGACGAGGAACTCGACCGCGCCGAGAGCCGGCCGCCAGCCGCCGCCTCGGCCCGCGCATGACGAAGCGGATCCTCGCGCCGCTGGCGCTCGCACAGTTCGTCTGCAGCTTCGCCGGGTCGAACATGAACGTCATGATCAAGGACATCAGCGACGACCTGGACACGACCGTGCAGGGCGTCCAGGTCACCATCACGATCTTCCTGCTGGTGATGGCGGCGCTGATGATTCCCGGCGGCAAGCTGACGGACCGGTACGGCCGCCGGCCCTGCCTGCTCGCCGGACTCGCCCTGTACGGGGCGGGCGCCGTGCTCAGCGCCGTCGCCCCGGGCCTCGGCGTGCTTATCCTCGGCAACTCGATCCTCGAGGGCGTCGGCACCGCGCTGCTGATCCCCCCGGTCTACATCCTGACGACGATGATCTTCACCGATCTCGCCGCCCGGGCCCACGCCTTCGGGGTGATCATGGCCGCGGGCGGCGTCGGCGCGGCGGCCGGGCCGCTCATCGGCGGACTGATCACCTCGGCGATCAGCTGGCGGGCCGCGTTCGTCTTCCAGGCACTGATCGTCGCGCTGATCGTGGTGCTCAGCCGCTCCGTTCCCGACCCGGTCCCGCCGGACCGCACCCGGCACTTCGACACCGTCGGCGCCTGCCTGTCCGCCGCCGGTCTCGTCCTGGTCGTGACGGGCGTGCTCGCCGCCGACAACAACCTGCTGGCCACAGCCCTGCTGCTGGCGGCGGGGGTCGCTGTCCTGGCCGGGTTCGTCTGCTGGGTGCGCGCCGAGGAACGTGCCGGGCGGGAGCCGCTGCTGTCCACGGCGCTGCTGCGCGACCGGACGTCCAACCTCGGGCTCGCGACCCAGAACGCACAGTGGCTGATGCTGATGGGCACCTCGTTCACCGTCTCCGCGTACCTGCAGGTCGTCCGCGGCTACAGCGCGATCGCCACGGGCCTCATCTTCACCTCGGCCACCATCGGCGTGCTCGTGTCGTCGCTCACCGCCGAGCGCCTCGCCCGCCGCTGGCCGCAGCGCAACCTGATCATGGCCGGGTTCGCGCTCGCCGTCGCCGGCACCGCCGTCCTGCTGGCGCTGGCCGCGGTGACGAACAACCCGTGGGGGTCCGTGCCCGGGCTGGGGCTGACGGGGCTCGGCATCGGTGCGATGCTGACGCCGTCGGTGAACATCGTGCAGTCGGCGTTCCCGCAGGAGCGGCAGGGCGAGATCTCCGGGCTGTCCCGCAGCGTGTCCAACCTCGGCTCGTCGCTCGGTACCGCCATCGCCGGCACGATCCTCGTCGCCGGCCTGACCGGCCACGCCTACGCCGTCGCCCTCGTCGTCCTCGCCGTCGTCGGCCTCCTCGGCCTGGCACTGGCGGCCCTGCTGCCCCGGACGACGATGAAGACGGCAGCAGCGGGGTGAGCGGGCTGCGGCGGCTGGCCGCCGGGGGGTGTCTCGGGTGCTTCGCGGCGGCGCTCGCCGTCGCGGTCGCCGGGCTGGTGCACCGGCCGGTCGCGCTGCCCGTGACGGTCGCCGCGATCGCGATCACGGTGATGGCGGCGTGGGCGGCGCTCGTCGGACGGGGGCCGCGACGAGTGGCCGCCGGGCTGGTGGCCGTCGTGGCGCTGATCGGGCTCATCCTGTTCGCCGAGGTCGCCGGCCTGGTGAGGGTGCTGCTGATCGTGGGTCTGGTCGCGGCGTCGGCGGCGTTGGCACGGGTGGCGTTCGGGCGGCATCGGCCGGCCGGGACGCGCGTCGGACCGGCCCGTCGCGGCGTCCTGCTCGTCAATCCGCGGTCCGGCGGCGGTGCCGCGGGCCGGCACGACCTCGCCGATGAGGCGGCCCGGCGCGGCGTCGGCGTTGTGATGCTGACGGCTGGCGCGGACCTGCGGTCGCTGTGTGAGGCGGCCGCCGACCGCGGGGCCGACGTCGTGGGCATGGCGGGCGGTGACGGCTCGCAGGCCGTGGTCGCCGACGTGGCGCGGCGGCGCGGGCTCGCCTACGTGTGCGTGCCGGCGGGGACGCGCAACCACTTCGCCCTCGACCTCGGGCTGGACCGGCGGGACGTGGCGGGTGCGCTCGACGCGTTCGGCGAGGCCGTCGAACGACGGGTCGACCTCGGCCAGGTGGGCGACCGGGTGTTCGTGAACAACGTGTCGCTCGGCGTCTACGCGGAGATCGTGCAGTCCGACGACTACCGAGAGGCCAAGATCAGCACGGCGGCGGACCTGCTGCCGGACCTCCTCGGACCCGGCCACGAGCCCCCGGACCTGCGCTTCCCCACCCCCGCCCACGGCGGCGGGGCCGCCGGCGTCGGCGCCGGGACCGCCGACGTCCTGCTGGTGTCGAACAATCCGTACCAGGTGCGCAGCCTCGGCGGGTTCGGTGTGCGGCCTCGACTGGACGGCGGCCGGCTCGGCATCGTGGCACTGCGCATCGACCGCGCCCAGGACCTGCCGAGACTCGTCGCCCTGGAGGCGATGGGCGCCATCGACCGCTTCCCCGGCTTCCAGCAGTGGAACAGCCCGGGCCTGCGCGTCGACTCCGGTGGACCGCTGAGCGTCGCGATCGACGGCGAGGCCCTGCGCCTGCCCCCACCGCTGGAGTTCCACGCCCTGCCCGCCGCCGTGCGCGTCCGCGTCCCGTTGCACGCCCCGGGCGGTCTGGTAACGAGACCCGGCATCCTCGGCATGGTCCCCGCCCTGCTCCGGATGCTCGCGGGCCGGACGGTCGGATGCGGCGGGGACGCTCGCGCCCCTTTCCCGTGATCCGCCGTGCTCGATGGACAGTGCTCGATGGACAGTGCCGGATGGACAATGTCGGATGGCGCGATGGGGCCGGCGGGATCAAGCATGGTCGCGGCCGCGGATCTGGCAGACTTCCGGCAGGTTGTCCGGGGGTGTCCGGATGGCCGGGTGTCGACGCGCATCGAGGGAGCTGCCGTGATCCGCTACACCGTCCTGTACCCGAAGACCGAGGGCGCGACGTTCGACCACGAGTACTACCGGACCAGCCACATCCCCATGATCGCGTCCATGATGGGCGTCACCGACGTCGAGATCGACCGGGCCGTGGACGGCCCCTACCTCGCGGCCGCGCACATCCGTTTCGACTCGCTCGAGGCTATGCGGACCGCGCTGGCCAGACTGGACGGCCCCACCGTCGGCGCCGACATCGCCAACTACACCAACGCCACCCCCCAGATGCAGATCAGCGAAATCGTCGCCTGACCACCGCCGGCGACGGAGATCGTCAGCGCATCGGAGACAAAGCGGACGCGACAAGGCGGAGTTCGCGACACGATGCCGCTGTCCCCCCGCACATGCTTCGCGCCCATCAAATACCTCCGGAGGGGACTGTCGCCTTTAGGCGACAGGGGAATCCGGTACGAGAACGCACCGGCGGTGGTTATACAGGCCGCGCTGGTATAGTCGGTGGCATGGGCAGGCAGGTGACAGCGGGCGCAGGCGGGGTCCACGACCTCGGCTACCATGTCGTCTGGTGCCCGAAATACCGCCGTCCTGTGCTCGCCGGCCCGGTTCGTGACAGGCTCGACGTGCTGCTTCGCGAGAAGTGCGCCGAGCACGACTGGCCAATCGTTGCGTTGGAGATCGAGCCCGACCACGTGCATCTGTTCGTGAAGGCTCATCCGAAGCACTCTCCGTCGT